>DASXRF010000080.1:0-3038 GCA_036506755.1 Solirubrobacteraceae bacterium
GCCTCCAGCGGCGGGACGGCGACGGGCGACGCGCTCGACAGCGCGCTCACCACGCTGGAGCGCCAGCCCGGCGTCGGCGGCAAGCGCCCGCCGGCGGCGATCGTCCTGCTCTCCGACGGCAAGTCGACGCGCGGCAGCAACGACCCGCGCGACGTCGCCGCCCGCGCCGGCAAGCTGCGCATCCCGATCTACACCGTCGCGCTCGGCACGCCCGCCGGGACGATCCGCGTGAAGCGCCCGGGCGGGCAGCCGGGCTTCGAGACGCGGCCGGTGCCGCCGGACCCGGTGACGCTCGAGGCGGTCGCCCGCGCCTCGGACGGGCAGGCCTACAGCGCCGAGGACGCCGGCTCGCTCGACACCGTCTACCACCGCCTGGGCTCGCAGCTCGGCACCCGCGACGCGCCCCGGGAGATCACCGCGGCGTTCGTCGGCGGCGCCGCCCTCCTGCTGGCCGCCGCCGGCGCGCTGTCGCTGCGCTGGTTCGGGCGGCTGCCCTGACCCCCACCCCCAGCCACCAAGGAGCCATGACCGAGAACCCCGACCAGGCCCGCGGCGCCCTCGACGAGGCGCTCTACGAGATCAAGCGCGTCATCGTCGGCCAGGACGCCATGCTCGAGCGGCTGCTCGTCGCCCTGCTTGCGGGCGGGCACGTGCTGCTCGAGGGCGTCCCCGGGCTGGCCAAGACCCTGACGATCAAGACGCTCGCCCAGGTGCTCGGCGGGACGTTCAGCCGCATCCAGTTCACGCCCGACCTCGTGCCCTCCGACATCGTCGGCACGCGCGTCCTCAAGCCCGGCGGCGGCGGCTTCGACGTCGAGCTCGGCCCCGTGTTCGCCAACTTCCTGCTCGCCGACGAGATCAACCGCGCGCCGGCCAAGGTCCAGTCGGCGCTGCTGGAGGTCATGCAGGAGCGCCAGGTGACGATCGGCGGCCACACCTACCCGGTGCCCGACCCGTTCCTGGTGCTGGCCACGCAGAACCCGATCGAGTCCGAGGGCACCTATCCGCTGCCCGAGGCGCAGACCGACCGCTTCCTCATGAAGCTCGTCCTCGACTACCCCGACACGGGGGAGGAGGCCGGGATCGTCGGGCGCTCGCTGGCCGGCTTCCCGATCCCGAACGAGCGCCTGGCGCTGCACGAGCTGGCCCGCTACCGCGCGGCGGCCGAGGCGGTGTTCGTCGAGCGCGAGGTCATCGGCTATGCGGTCTCGCTGGCCGACGCGACGCGCCACCCCGACAAGTACGGCCTCGAGGAGCTCAAGCCGTTCATCGACTACGGGGCCAGCCCGCGCGGGCCGATCGGCCTGGTGCAGTCGGCGCGGGCGCTGGCGCTGCTGCGCGGCCGGCGCCACGCGGTCGTCGACGACGTGCGCGCGCTCGTCTTCGACGTCCTGCGCCACCGCCTGGTGCTGTCCTACGAGGCGCTCGCCGAGGGCGTGACCGCCGACGACCTGCTCGCGCGGGTGATCGGCGCGGTGCGCCCGCCGGTCGTGCGCCGGCGGATCGCCGAGGACGCCGCGTAGCGCCATGGCCCGCCCCACCCTCGCCCCGCCCGCCGCCCGCCAGGGCCCCGGGCCGCTGCCCGCGGGGCTGGTCGACGCGCTCGACCTGGCCATGGCGCGGCGGGCGTCCGGCGTGCTGCCCGGCGAGCGGCGGGCGCCCGGGGTCGGCGCCGGGACCGAGCTGTTCCAGCTGCGCCCCTACGAGCCGGGCGACGACGTACGCCAGCTCGACCCGGCGGCTAGCGCGCGGACGGGGATCCCGCACGTGCGCCTGCACGTCCCCGAGCGCGCGCTGACGACGTGGCTGGTCCTCGACCTCTCGCCCTCGATGGCCTTCGGGACGACCGATCGCCTGAAGGCCGACGTGGCCGAGGGGGTGATCATCGTGCTCGGGCGCCTGGCCGCGCGCCGCGGCGGCCGTGTCGCGCTGCTGACCAGCGGCGCGCGGGCCCAGCGCTTCCTGCCGCCGCGCAGCGGGCGCGGCGCGCTCGGACCGCTGCGCCGGGCGCTCGCCGAGGGCGTCGCGCCCGACGGCCACGACGACCCCGAGGCGCTCACCCGCACGCTGCGTCGGGTCGCGCAGCTCGCGCGCCACCCCGGGCTGGTGGTCGTGGTCTCGGACTTCCGCGGGCCGCGCACCTGGCGCCGGGCGCTCGCCGCGCTGCGCTCCCGGCACGCGACGCTCGCCGTCGAGATCCGCGACCCGCGGGAGGGCGAGCTGCCCGAGGTCGGGTACCTGGCTCTCGTCGATCCCGAGACCGGCGAGCGCGTCGAGGTCGACACCCACTCCTCGCGCGTCCGCGAGCGCTTCGCCGTGGCCGAGCGCGAGGAGCGCGCCGCCGTGGCCGGCGACCTGCGCCGCGCGCTGGCCGAGCACATCGTGCTCACGACCCAGGGCGACTGGCTGCGCTCGCTCGGAGGGCGGCTGAAGTAGTGAGCTTCCAGGCCCCCCTGTTCCTGCTCGCCCTGCTGGCCGTGCCGCTGCTGGCCGGCGCGCTCGTCCACGAGCGGCGCCGGCGCCGGCGCTACGTCGTGCGCTTCCCGGCGACCGGGACGGTGCGCGCCGTCCTCGGGCCGGCGCCCGCGTGGCGGCGGCACCTTCCGGCGGCGCTCTTCCTCACCGCGCTCGCGGCGCTGATCGTCGGCCTCGCCCGCCCGCAGCGCACGGTCGCCGTGGCGGTCGACAAGGCGTCGGTCATGCTCGTCCTCGACGTGTCGGGCTCGATGCAGGCCACCGACGTGCAGCCCAGCCGCCTGGACGCGGCGCGCGACGCGGCCAAGGCCTTCGTGAACAAGGTCCCCGACCGCCTCCAGGTCGGGGTCGTGGCCTACCGCGCGATCGTCGACACCGTCCAGAAGCCGACCGAGGATCGCGACCAGGTCCGCCGCGTGCTCGACGGGCTCGTGGCCGAGGGCGGGACCGCGACCGGCGACGCGCTGACCGCCGCGCTCGAGCAGCTGCGCAAGGTCAAGGGCCGCGACGGGCGCCGCGCGCCGGCCGCCGTCGTCCTGCTCTCCGACGGGCGGACCACCGAG
>DASXRF010000081.1:0-1643 GCA_036506755.1 Solirubrobacteraceae bacterium
ACGTAGAGGTGCAGGTCGCGCTGGGCCCGGGTGAGCGCGACGTAGAGCAGGCGGCGCTCCTCCTCGATCGCCTCGCGGTCGCCGGCCGCAAGGTCGGAGGGGAAGTTGCCGTCGTAGAGCGCGAGCACGTGCACCGACCGCCACTCGAGCCCCTTCGCCGAGTGCACCGTGCTGAGCGTGAGCCAGTCCTCGTCGAGGCTGCCGGGGCCGGCGAGGTCCGAGCTCGAGGCCGGAGGATCGAGCACGAGGTCGGCGACGAAGCGGGCCAGGTCGGACGACTGGCCGGCCGCGGCCACGAGCGCGTCGAGGTCCAGCAGGCGGACCGCGCCGTCGGGGTAGTGCGACTCGACGATCGGCGCCAGCGCGTCGCGCAGCCCCTCGGCGCGCACGCCGGCCGCGGGCTCGTCGACCGCGGCGCCCAGCGCGGCGACGACGGCGTCGGCCGGCGCGCGCGCCTCGGGCGCGAGCGCGGCCTGGGCGCCCGGCCAGCGCGCCAGCACATCGAGCAGGCCGCCGGTGTCGGGCTCGAGCGCCTCGAGCACGCGCCCGGCGGTCGCCGGCCCGACGCCGTCGAGGAGCTGCAGCCAGCGGAACCACGCGAGGCGGTCGGCCGGGTTGTCTGCCAGGCGCAGCAAGGCCAGGAAGTCCTTGACGTGAGCGGCCTCCAGGTAGCGCAGCCCGCCGTATTTGACGTAGGGGATGTCGCGGCGGGCGAGCTCGAGCTCGAGCAAACCGGAGTCGTGTGAGGCGCGCATCAGCACCGCCTGCTCGCGCAGCGCGGCGCCGCGCTCGCGCGCGTCGAGCACGCGCTCGCAGACCTCGGTGGCCTGGGCGGCCTCATCGAGGCACAGCACCAGCTCGGGCGCCCGACCGCCGGGGCGTTCGGCCCGCAGCGCCTTGCGATACGCACGCTCGGCCTGCCGCGCGACGGCGTTGGCGACGTCGAGCAGCGGCTGGGTGGCGCGGTAGTTGCGCTCGAGCGCGACCACCGCCGCGCCGGGGAAGTGCTCGGGGAAGGCGAGGATGTGCTCGGGCGAGGCCGAGCGAAAGCCGTAGACGGCCTGCAGGTCGTCGCCCACGACGGTGACGTCGGCGCGCTCGCTGCGCAGGCCGCGGACGAGGTCGACCTGCAGGCCGTTGACGTCCTGGTACTCGTCGACGAGCAGGTGGTCGATCGCGGCGGCCAGCTGCGCCCCGACGACCGCGTCCTGGGCCAGGGCGCGCCAGTAGAGCAGCAGGTCGTCGAGGTCGATCACCCCGAGCCCGCGCTTGCGGGCGCCGTAGTCGACGAACAGGCGCGCGAGGTCGTCGGCGTGGCGCTCGCACCACGGGAAGGCCTCGGCCAGCAGCTCGCGCAGCGGGCGCTGGGCATTGACCGTGCGCGAGTAGACGTCCAGCAACGTCGACTTGCGCGGGAAGCGCCGGCCGGTCTGCCCCACGCCCGCCTCCTGGCGGACGAGGTCCAGCAGGTCGGCGGCGTCGCCGGCGTCGAGCACGCCGAAGCCGGCCGGCAGGCCGCGCACGGACGCGTGGCGGCGCACGAAGCGATGCGCGACGGAGTGGAAGGTGCCGCCCACGACGCGACCGGCGTGGCGGCCCTTCGCCGAGCGCCCGAGGTACGAGCGCGCGCGGCCCAGCATCTC
>DASXRF010000082.1:0-3234 GCA_036506755.1 Solirubrobacteraceae bacterium
TACACCGCGTCGCCGGGCGAGGCCAACAACGTGACGATCTCGCTGAGCGGCGGGGCGTACACGATCTCCGACAGCGGCTCGTCGGTCGCTGCAGGGCCGGGCTGCTCGGCCGCCGGCGGCAAGGCCAGCTGTCCGGCGACCGCGATCACGCTGCTGATCATGGACGCCGGGGACCTCGACGACACCGTCACCAACACCACCGCGACGACGTCGCGGATCTCGGGCGGGCTGGGCAACGACCACCTCATCGGCGGCGCCGGCAACGACCAGTTGACGGGCAACGGCGGCGTCGACACGCTCGACGGCGGCGCCGGCGACGACAAGCTGATCGTCAAGGGCGATGTCTCCGACCTGCTGACCTGCGGCGCCGGGACCGACGACGCCGTGGCCGACTCCGTCGACCGCGTCGCGGCCGACTGCGAGACGATCAACGGGGCGCCCAACCCGGCCGCGACGCCGGCTCCGGCTCCCGCCCCGGCGCCCGCTCCCGCCCCGGCCCCGAGCGGCTCGACCGCCGCGCCGACGACGACCGTGACGCAGCCCACGGGCGGCAGCCCCGTCGCGCCCGCCGGCGCCGACGCCCCGGCCGCCACGCCGTGCGCGCCCGCCCGGATCGCGACGATCGCGACGCTGTTCGGCACCGTCGGCGGCGACGTCATCGGCGGCACGCCGGCCGGCGACAGCATCTACGGCCTCGCCGGCAACGACAACCTGGGCGGCCTGCAGGGTGACGACTGCCTGTTCGGCGGCCCGGGCGACGACGCGCTGTCCGGCGACGACGGCGTCGACCTCGTCCACGGCGATGAGGGCAACGACGTCGTGCGCGGCGGGACGGGCGCCGACCAGCTCTTCGGCGACGCCGACGCGGACCGCCTGATCGGCGGCCTGAGCGGCGACCGGCTCTCGGGCGGCGCCGGCAACGACCGCCTGAGCGGCGGCAGCGGCAACGACCAGCTGTTCGGCGGCGACGGCAAGGACATCCTGCTCGGCAGCCTCGGCAACGACGCGCTCAAGGGCGGCGCCGGCGCCGACAAGCTGTCCGGCGGCGCGGGCAACGACGTGCTCGACGCCGGCGCGGGCAACGACGTCATCCGCGCCGGGCAGGGCGTCAACCGCGTGCTCTCCGGCGCGGGCAACGACACCATCGACGTGCGCAACGGCAAGCGCGACCGCGTCAGCTGCGGGGCCGGCCGCGACGTCGTCAAGGCAGACCGGATCGACCGCACGACCGGCTGCGAGCGCGTGCTGCGGACGCGAGGAGGAAAGCGATGAACGTAGGACGACCGCACGGCCGCCGCGCGGCGCTGGCCGCCGCGGTCACGTGCACGCTGCTCGCGCTCGGCCCCGCCGCCGGGGCCGCGCGCGCAGCGCCCTTCCAGCCGTTCTTGCCCCCGACGGTCTCGTTCGACTTCTCGCCGGCGCATCCCCGCGTGGGCGACGACGTGACCTTCACGTCGACCTCGAGTGACCTGGGCGCGAACATCGTCAGCGAAGCGTGGGACTTCGGTGACGGTGGGAGCGGCACGGGCCACGTCGTGCACCACGCCTTCAATGCCGACGGCGCGTTCATCGTCACCCTGACGGTGACCAACGACGCCACGCCCGCGGCGGAGTCCAACAGCGCCCCGCGCACCGTCACGGTGGTGGCCAACCAGCCTCCGTCGGCGTCGTTCAGCTTCTCGCCCGGCGCGCCGCTCGTCGGCGCCAACGTGATCTTCAAGTCCACGTCGACCGACCCCGACGGCACGATCGCGTCGCAGGCGTGGGACCTCGACAACGACGGCGCCTTCGACGACGGCAACAACCCGACCGCCACGCGCGCGTTCGTCGACCCCGGCCTGCACGTCGTCCGCCTGCAGGTCACCGACGATCTGGGCGCCAAGAACGTCGCCTCGCTCAACGTCAACGTCAACCAGGCGCCGACGGCCGCCTACACCTACGCGCCCGACAAGGCGGTCGAGGGCGACACGATCACGTTCACGTCCACGGCGAGCGACCCCGACGGGACGATCGCGCGCGAGCAGTGGGACCTCGACGGCGACGGCGCCTACGACGACGCGACCGGGGCGTCCGCGCAGAAGGTGTTCGGCCTCGCGGGGAGCTTCGACGTCGGCCTGCGCGTCACGGACGACCGCGGCGCGGTGGCGACGACCAAGGGCACGATCGCCGTGGCGGGCAACAACCGGCCGACGGCCGCCTTCAGCTACGCCCCGAGCTCGCTGACCAGCGGCGACGCGGTGACCTTCACGTCGAGCGCGAAGGACGCCGACGGCTCGATCGCCGCCCAGGACTGGGATCTCGACGGCGACGGCGTGTTCGACGACGCGCACGGCGCGACGGCCAAGCGGACGTTCGACGCGGGCGCGCACCGCGTCAGCCTCAAGGTCACCGACGATCGCGGCGCGACGGACATCGCGTTCCAGACGCTCACCGTCCGCGACCCGACGAGCTCGAACGCGACGGATCAGTCCTCCGCGTCGCCGAACTCGTTCATCTCGCCCGGGCCGACCGCGCCGCCCCAGCGCCAGACGGGGCCGTCGGTGCTCAGCCCGTTCCCGATCGTCACGCTCCGGGGCCGGCTCGTGCGCGGCGGCGCGATCATCACCGCGCTCGAGGTCATCCAGATGCCGCGCAACGCGCGCGTCGAGGTTCGCTGCAACGGCCGCGGATGCCCGTTCAAGCGCACCGTGCGCAGCGCGGGCACGCGGCACCGGAAGCTGCGCTTCCGAGCGGTCGAGCGGCGGCTGCGCGCGGGGGTGGTCATCTCCATCCTGATCACGAGGCCCGGCCAGATCGGCAAGTACACGAGCTTCAAGATCAGGCGCTCGGGAACGCCGCTGCGCAAGGACCGCTGCCTGCTGCCCGGGGCGCGGCTGCCGAGCAGGTGCTCGACGTGACCGCACGCGACGAGATCGGTGCGCTGGTCATCGCCGTCGCGCTCGGCGGGGCCGTCTTCGCGGTCCAGCAGTCGCAGCAGTCCCCGTCGACCGAGCACGGGTTCGCGCCCGCGCCGGCCTCGGCCCGGGCCGGCGCCACGGCCAAGGCGGCGGCCGACGCGCCGCTGCCGACGCCGCGCGCGTCCGTGAAGCCGGCGGCAAGCCCGAAGAAGCCGGCGCGCACGCGGCACCGCCGCGTGCGGCGCCACCGCGCCTCGCACGTGCGCCGGCGCTCGGCCCCCGTCCGGCGTGCGGCGCCTGCCGCCCCCGTCCGCGCGCGTCCCGCGCCGGCCGCGCC
>DASXRF010000083.1:0-2752 GCA_036506755.1 Solirubrobacteraceae bacterium
AGGTCTACCGCACGCCGACCGCCTCCCTCGGCATCGCCGGCGTGGGGACGGTGCAGTTCGGCAACGACACCAAGGCCCAGCCCTTCAGCGTCGTCGCCGACGACGTCGAGGTGCGCTGACGGCGGTCAAACCCATTACCAGGCCCCCCGGCCACCTGGGTGTTTTTTTGGCCAACGGGGGGGTCTGGTCGTGTGAGAAGGTGTGAGAGGGCGCCGGGCAACCGGGAATGGCCAGGCTCGTCTTCTATTCGCACGACGGATTCGGACTGGGGCACGTCCGCCGCAACCTCGCCCTGAGCCGGCGGATCGTCGAGCTCGATCCGTCGAGCTCGGTGCTGGTCGTGACGGGCAGCGACGTCGCGACCCAGTTCGACCTCAGCGACGGCACGGACATCCTCGAGCTGCCGTCGCTGGCCAAGGTGTCCAACGGCGTCTACACGGCGCGCCGCCTGCGCGTCGACGCGGAGGCCGTCCACCGGCTGCGCGCGGACATCCTCGCCGCCGCGGTCCGCTCGTTCCGGCCGCACGTGATGGTGGTCGACAAGAGCCCGCTCGGGCCCGGGGGCGAGCTCATCCCTGCGCTGCACGGGCTCCACCAGGTCGGCGGGCGGGCCGTGCTCGGCCTGCGCGACGTCCTCGACGACGGCGCGACGGTCGCGACAGAGTGGACCCCGAAGGCCGTCCCGGCCATCCTGACGCACTACTCGCGCGTCCTCGTCTACGGCTCCGAGGGGTTCCTGGACCCGCTCGTCGACTACGCGCTCCCCGACGCCGTCCGCGGGCTGAGCGCGTACTGCGGCTACGTCGTCAACGACCCGCCCGGGCGCGTGGCGGTGCCGTGGCGCGACGACTGCGGCCCAGTGGTCCTGGCGACGGCCGGCGGCGGCGAGGACGGCGCCGCCCTGCTGGAGGCATTCGTGCACGCGGCGATCGGCGCCCCCTGGCGCGGCGTCGTGGTCGCGGGCCCGATGATCCCGCCCGACGAGTTCGCGCGGCTGTCGGCCCTCGGCGCGGAGGCCGGCGTGCGGGTCGTGAGCTTCATCCCCGCGCTGGTCGGCTGGTTCGCGGCGGTCGACGCGGTCGTCTCCATGGGCGGTTACAACACGCTGGTGGAGGCCGTGTCGACCGGCGTGCCGATCGTCTGCGTCCCCCGCGTGGAACCCCGCATCGAGCAGCTGATCCGCGCCCGCGCGTTCGCCGACCGTGGCCTGCTGCGGCTGCTCGAGCCCGACAGCCTCTCGCCGATGACGCTGCGCGCGTCCGTCGACGCGGCGCTGGCCGACGGGCGCGACCCCGCCCGGGCCGCGCTGCTGGAGCACGGCGGCGCCGACTGCGGCGCCCGCGAGCTGCTCGAGATCGCCTCCCTCCCCCGCCACGTCGTTCGCCGGATCTCGGTCGCCTGAGCTCGAGCAGCGCTGATCCGGGGAACTCGCAAACCATGACGGCGACCGCGCGCCACATGCGCCCGTTCCTCGGGAAGGAGTGGCCGGCGCTCGCGGGGGCGACGCTGATGACGGTCCTGCTGACCGCGGCCGAGCTGGCGAAGCCGTGGCCGATGAAGCTGGTCATCGACGAGCTCTTCGGCGGACACGAGGGACCGTTCGAGCTGTCGTCGCACGACTACCGGCTGCTCGCCGGGATCGCGCTGCTGGTGATCGGCGTCGCGCTCGTGGACGCCATCGGGACCTACTTCTCGGACCTCTGGCTGCAGAGCGCGGGCGAGCGGATCGCCCACGACCTGCGCGTCGCGCTCTACGACCACCTGCAGCGCCTGTCGCTCGGCTACCACCTGCGGCGCCAGAAGGGCGACCTCGTGACGCGCGTCACCGGCGACGTCAACGCGATCGGCGATCTCTTCGCGCAGTCCATCGGCAGCCTCGCGCAGTCGGCGCTGCTGCTGCTCGGGATGCTCGCGGTGGCGTTCACGCTGGACCCGCTGCTGGCCGTCGTCACGTCGCTCACTCTGCCGGCGCTCGGCGCGGTCAGCTTCGCCTACCGGCGGCGGGTGCGCGTGTCGTCGCGGCGCCAGCGGGCGCAGGAGGGCGAGATCGCCTCGCGCGCCAACGAGGCCCTGTCGGCGATGACCGTCGTCAAGGCCTTCGGCTCGGAGGACCTCGAGCGCGCGCGGGTCACCGGCCCCAGCAAGCAGCGGATGGTGCTCGGCATCGAGGTCTCGCGCCTGCAGGCGCGCTTCGACGGCCTCGTCGGCGTGCTCGTGGCGGTGGGCACGGCGTCCGTCGTGGTGATCGGGGTGCACCGCGTGGCGGCCGGCGCGCTGACGATCGGCGACCTCGTCGTCTTCGCCGCGTACGCGTCGCGCGCGAACACGCCGATGCGACGGGTCGCGCGGGAGTGGACGCGGGTCGCTCGAACGATGGCGAGGGCCGACCGGGTCGCCGAGGTCCTGAGCGCCGACGACATGCTCGTCGAGCGCCCGGGCGCCTACAGCGGCCCGCGCGCCCGCGGGGCGGTGGAGCTCCAGCACGTGTCCTTCGGCTACGAGGCAGGCCGGCCGGCCCTGCGGGACGTCTCGCTCCGGCTCGAGCCGGGCGAGCACGTGGCGATCGTCGGCCCGTCGGGCGCGGGCAAGTCGACGCTGGGAGCGCTCATCGCGCGCTTCTACGACCCGGCGAGCGGGCGGGTGCTCATCGACGGGCGCGACGCTCGCGACTGCGGGCTGTCGTGGCTGCGCCAGCAGGTCGGCGTGCTGCTCCAGGACACGGTGCTCTTCACGGGCACCGTCGAGGAGAACA
>DASXRF010000084.1:0-3727 GCA_036506755.1 Solirubrobacteraceae bacterium
AGCCGGGCGACTGCTGGGAGGGCTTCACGCCCGACATCCGCCCCGGGGACGTCGTCCGCGTCACCGCCGACGGCGGCACCGACGAGGTGACGGTCGACAACATCCGCATCGACCAGGGCCCGCTCGAGGAGCCGCCCGGCAGCGGCGTCATCACCATGCGCGGCATCGCCGAGCGCGGCGATGCCGCTCGGTCGGCGATCGACGTCGCCGAGCTGAACTCCGGCGAGGTCCGCAACACCAGCAAGTTCCGCGCGACCCCGGACGCGGTCACCCGCACCCCCGGAACGGCGAGCGGCTGGACGATGACCTTCAACCCGCCCTACGCGGGCGTCTTCCGCAACGGCCTGGGCGCCGACCCGTTTATCGCGATCCTCTCCGCCGATGTCCTGGGCATGGGCTTCGGCCACGTCGTCCCGCTGCCCGCCGAGACGCAGCTCGCCGACGGGGTCGGCGACACGCCCGGGCCCGCGCTGGGCTGCGAGATCTCCCCCGCCGCGCCGAACGGCGGCGTCGGCGCGACGAGCGTCCGCGCGCTGAACATCGAGGCGCTGGCCGGCAAGGCCGACGGCGACGTCGCCCTCGAGGTCAGCGGCCTGGCCGCGCAGGGCGCCACGACCGGCTCGGTCACGCTCTCCGACGGGACCACGTCGGTCACCGCCGCGGCCGAGGGCCTGGCGGGCGGCGCGGCCGACCAGCAGGGCTGGACCGCGCGCTTCACCAAGGCCCAGGTCGACACCCTGGCCGAGGGCAAGCTCACCGCGACGCCGACGTTCACCGGCGCCGGCCCTGATACGACCGGCGTCGAGCGCGCCATCGCCAAGGACACCGTCGCGCCCGCCCTGACCGCCGACCTGGCGCCGGGCACCTACACGGGCACGCAGAAGATCGGGCTCGACGCCGGCGGGGACGCGCGCATCACCTACCGCACCGACGGCCAGCCGGCCACGACGACCGATCAGGTGTTCGGCCGCACGCCGATCGAGCTGCGGGCGGGCACCCACACGATCACCGCGCTCGCCGTCGACGCCGCAGGCAACCGCACCGCGGCCTCGTTCACCTACACGATCGAGAGCCCGGCGGCGGCGATCGCCCCCGTCGCGCTCGGCCCGAGCCAGACGCAGCCCGCCGTCAACGCCCCGGCGACCCGCTCGCTGAAGGTCCTCGCCCTGCGCGTGCGCGGCCGGGTCAAGCGCGCCGAGGTCCGCCGCAAGGGCCTGCGCGTCGCCATGCGACTCGCGGCCGGCACGCGCATGGTCCGCGTCAGCGTCTTCCGCCGCGAGCGCCAGGGCTACGAGCTCGTCACTCGCGCGCTGCGCGTCCCCGGGCGCGGCGGCGACTACACCGTCCGCCTCAACGATGCGAGGGTCCGCCGCGCGCTGCGCGTCGGTCGCTACGTGGTCGAGATCACGCCCGGCGGCGCCAACGGCCGGCTGTCCGACGGCGACTCGCGCTCGCGCTCGCTGCGCATCGTGAGGTAGACGACACGTCGGCGGGGAGGGGGCCGCTCGCCACCGGCGCCGCTGGGCGCGGCGCCCGTCGGCCCCCTCCCCGCGCGGGAAGCGCTACACGGGCGACAGCGGCCCGGTGAACGGCTCGGTGCCGTTGACGACGCTCGCGCCCGGCCCGCCGTGCGCGTGCATGTAGGCGACCTCCTTGGCCACGTCGCCGACGCCGTTGGAGCCCGCCAGCGGCGCGATCTGCACGGTGCTGAGGACGCCGAGGGCCTTGCCGTCCGCGTCGATGAACGCGCTGCCCGAGTCGCCCGGGATGCCCGGGGTCACCGTGTAGACGTCGCGCGTCCAGCCGCCCGCGCTGTCGCCCAGGCTCTTGCCCTCCTTGGGGGAGAGGGCGCTCACGCCGCCGCGCAGCTCGGAGTTGCCGTAGGACTCGACCTCGTCACCCTGCTGGGTGCCGGTCGTGTTGACGCCGGTCGGCCCACCCCAGAACGGGATCGACGGGTTCGTGTTGGCGACGTCGGCCGCGTCGAGCCGGACGAGCGCGAGGTCGTTGTACTGGCAGGTGTCGGCGTCCTTCTCGCCGGCGCGCTGCATGGCGTTCCACGAGTTGTAGACCATGACCCCGGGCTTGCTGGCGCCCGTGACCTCGACCTGCGTGCCGTCGGGCAGCGATTTCGAGGTGCAGCCGTTCGTGTCGGTGCTGCCTCCGGTGCCCGAGCAGTGCGCGGCCTGCCCGATGTACACGCTGGTCCCGTCGCTGTAGATGAAGTTCGCGGTGCACTGCGCACCGTCGGTGAACGTCTGGACGCCCGGATGGACCGCGGCGCTGTCGGCCGGCGCCCACGCCCCCGCCGCGGGCACGACGAGGAGCAGCGCGCACACAGCGGCCGAAAGAGTCGCCGCAGCGAGCCTGCGTGCGTTCAAGGTGGTGCCTCCTGCTTCGAAGATGGGTACTGCAGCCGGGCCCCGTGCCCTGCCTTTCCGGGGATTGCCCGACCGGGAAGCAGGTTATGCGTCCGGCTCAGGTCGGCGCGGCTGCAAGCGCGTCGCGCTTGGCCTTGACGTCGTCGAGCAGCTGGTGGAAGGAGTCCGAGAACTTCTTCACGCCCTCGCGCTCGAGCGTGTCGATGACGTCGTCGTAGCTGATGCCCGCCTCGCGCAACCGGTCGAGGAGGTCGTGCGCGCCGTCCAGGTCGCGCTCGAGCGTCGGCGCCACCTCGCCGTGGTCCTGGAAGGCCTCAATCGTCTCCGGCGGCATCGTGTCGACGGTGTCGGGGCCGATGAGCTCCTCGACGTACATCGTGTCGCGGTAGCGCTCGTCCTTGACCGAGGTCGACGCCCACAGGCAGCGCTGCGGCCGCGCGCCGGCGGCCCGCAGGGCGTCCCACCGCTCGCCGGCGAAGATCTCCTTGTAGGCCTGGTAGGCGAGGCGCGCGTTGGCGATGGCCAGCCGCCCGCGCAGGTCGTCGTGGCCGCCCAGCGCGTCGAGGCGCTTGTCCGCCTCGGTGTCCACGCGCGAGACGAAGAACGAGGCGACGCTCGGGACCTTCGCCGGGTCGCCGCCCGACTCGACCAGACGCTCGAGGCCGCGCACGTAGGCCTCGGCGACGGCGCGGTAGCGGCCGAGCCCGAAGATCAGCGTGACGTTGACCGGGATGCCGGCGGCGATCGTCTCCTCGATCGCGCCGAGCCCCGGCTCGGTGGCCGGGATCTTGACGTACACGTTGGGCCGGTCGACGAGCTCGCTGAGCCGGCGCGCCTCGGCGATCGTCGCGTCGCGCTCGTAGGCGAGGTGCGGGTCGACCTCGATCGAGACGAAGCCGTCGAGGCCGCCGGTGCGCTCGTGGACCTCGCGCAGGTGGTCGCAGGCGTCCTGGACGTCGCGCACCGCCAGCTCGAGGAAGACCTCCTTGCCGTCCTCGCAGCGGTCGAGCACCTGGCGCATCTGGTCGTCGTAGGCGTCGCCCTGGCTGATCGCCTTCTGGAAGATCGTCGGGTTGGAGGTCACGCCGACGACGGCGTCGTCGCGGACCAGGCGCTCGAGCTCGCCGTCGCGCAGCAGCGGCCGCGAGAGGAAGTCGATCCAGACGCTCTGGCCCTGGGCGGAGAGCTGGTGCAGGCGCGACGTGGCCATCGGTGACCTCCTCTTGTCGGGGGACGTAGGTCAGCCCAGGCTACCCGCCGTACCTGGTAGCACTCCGGTCCGTGAGCTCCGAGCAGCTGCTCATCCTCGCCCTGCTCGCGGCCGCCTTCGCCGCCGGCTGGTTCGC
>DASXRF010000085.1:0-6981 GCA_036506755.1 Solirubrobacteraceae bacterium
CGCACGTTCGGGCTCCAGCGCAGGAACTCCTCGACCGCGCGCTCGTAGCGGTAGCTGGCGGCGCCGTTGCGCAGCAGCGGGTCCACGCGCTGCTGCTCGCGCAGCTTGACGACGGTCTCGCGGCTGGTGTAGCGGTAGCGGTAGCCGGCCGCCTTGAGCCGGCGGTTGTCGACGCCGCGTCCGAAGCGCAGCTGGCGGGCGACCTCGGGCCCGACCTGCAGGCCGAGCCGGCGCAGCGCGGCTAGCGCCAGGCCCGTCCCCCACGGCGGCAGCAGCGGCGCGAAGGGCTTGCCCAGCAGGTCGGCGACCTCCGAGAGCGCGAGGACGCCGTCACCGGCGGCGTTGTAGGCGCCGGGCAGGTCGTGGCGCACCGCGTGGGCGAGCGCGCCGACGATGTCGTGCTCGTGGATGAACTGGTAGCGCGGGTCGAAGCCGAGGATGCCGGGCACGACCGGCAGGGAGAGCAGCCGCGAGTGCGACGTGCGCAGCCCGGGGCCGAGCCCGTTGACGAAGCGCAGCACGGTGACGGTGCGGTCACGGTGATGCAGCGCGAAGTCGCGCACCAGCTCCTCGGCCTCGACGATGTCGCGCTCGATCGGCGTGCGCGGCGGGCGCCGGCGCCTGTAGTCCTCGGTGAAGAACGCGGGGTCGTCCTGCTCGATGCCGTAGTAGTGGGCGCTGGACTTCACGACGATCTTGCGCACCGGCGAGTCGCTCCCCGTGCAGGCGGCGAGGATGTTCATCGTCCCGATGACGTTGTTCTCGTGCGCGCGCCGGGGCGAGGTGACGATCGAGTCGACGACCAGGCGCGTGTCGACGAGCGTGTCGATCTCGGCCGCGTCGACGATGCGGCGGATCAGCGAGTGCGCGTCGGCGACCTGGACGAACTCGGTGCGCTCGAGCTCGACCTTCGGCGGTGTGCGGTCGATGCCGATGAGCGCCTCGACCTCGGGGTCCTGCTCGAGCTCCTGCGCCAGGCGGCCGCCCCAGTAGGTCGACAGGCCCGTGAGGAGGATCCGGCGCGAGTCGCTAGCCAAACCAGACGGAGCGCCGCTGGGCGAGCATGTCGACGAGGTTCTCCTGGATGCGCGTGCGGACCTCGTGCGCGACGGTCTGGACGAGCCCCTTGTCCTCCCAGGGGGCGTCGCCGAGGTCGTCGGTGCGGATCGGATCCAGGAAGCGGATCAGGAACTTCGCCGGGAGGAAGCCGAACATCCCGAGCAGCCCGCCGTGCGGGAACGTCGGCGTGAGCGGGACGTAGAGCAGCCCGGTGAGCTTCTGCAGGAGCGTGAAGTGGGCGAAGATCGGCGCGGCCTCCTCGGCGCCGACCACGGCGATCGGGACGATGGGCGCCCGCGCGCGCATCGCGGCCTCGACGAAGCCGCCGCGGCCGAAGCGCCGCAGCCGGTAGCGGTCCTTGTAGAGCTTCTCGGTGCCCTTGCGGCCCTCGGGGAAGACGAGGACGAGCTCGCCCTCGTCGTAGAGCAGCCGATGGACGTTGGCCGGGTGGGCCGCGACGCCGCCGATCTTCGGCAGCAGCATCGAGAACCCCGGATAGCCCTTGAAGAAGTGCTCGACGGTCAGGTACAGCGGTCGCGGGCGCGGGTGCTCCTCGCGGATCGCCTTGGCGATCATCGGCGCGTCGGGCGGCAGGGCGCCGGCGTGGTTGGAGACGAGCAGCGCCCCGCCCTCGGCGGGCACGTTGTCGATGCCCTCGACGTCCACGCGGAACCAGTAGCGGTAGAGGAACTCGTTGATCGTGCGGTCGAGCGCGCCCTCGATGCGCTCGGAGCGGCCCCAGTCGTTCAGCCGGCGCTCGGGCTCGACGCCCGGCAGGTAGGGGCGCAGATCGGTTCCGTCGGGCGCGGCGGGCAGCCGCTCCGGGTCGGCGAGGAACGTGCGTTGCTCCGCCATGCGGCGCGAAGCCTATCCGGCCAGCACCCGCGCCAGCCTGGCCTCGAGCCCCGGCCAGTCCGGCGCGCAGATCACGTCCTCGGTCTCGCAGAGATCGCGGTTCCAGGGGTGCAGGAGCGTCGCGGCGCGCATCCCGGCGTCCAGCGCGCCCTGGAGGTTGACCGGCGAGTCGTCGATGAGCAGCTCGATGCCGATCTCGCGGCAGCGGGCGACCTTGTCGAAGGAGCAGTAGAGCTCGTCGAAGGGCAGGCCGATCCGCTCGAGCCAGCTCGCCGTGGCGGGGTGGCAGCCGGCCGCGCGGTGGCTGGTGACGTGGATGAAGTGGCCGGCGGCGTGCCAGCGGCGGACGGCCTCGACTGCGCCGTCGTAGGGCCGGCCGGCCGCGATGATCGGATCGCTGTGCGTCTCGGCGATGCACAGCTCGAGCTGGTGGGGCTTCAGGCGGGTGATGCCCCAGGTGAACTGCTCCTCGTAGGGCAGCTCGATCCCGAACCGCCGGCGGGCGGCGGTCGACAGCACGTCCCAGTAGTCGTGCAGGGTCGAGTCGATGTCGAGCGCGATGCGCATCGGCGGCGAGGGTCCTAGAGTGTAGGAAGCGTGACGGCTGCGTCATCGAACGACTACGGCCCGCAGGGGCGCAGCGCCTGGCTCGACATCGACTGGCGGTCGCACCAGCGCTGGGTGCGCGTCGAGGACCGCTGGGCCAACGTCATCGAGCTCGGCTCGGGCCCGCCCGTCCTGTTCGTCCACGGCCTCGGCGGCTCGTGGCAGAACTGGCTGGAGAACCTGCCGGCGACGGCCGACGCGGGCTACCGCGCGATCGCCGTCGACCTGCCCGGGTTCGGCCAATCCGAGATGCCGAACCAGAAGATCTCGATCTCCAACTTCGGGCGCTGGATCGACGCGCTGTGCGACGAGCTCCGGACCGGGCCGGTCGCGCTCGTCGGCAACTCGATGGGCGGGTTCATCGGCTGCGAGGCGGCGATCAAGTTCCCGCCGCGGGTCGAGCGCCTCGTGCTCGTCTCGGCGGCGGGGATCACCATCGAGCACCAGCGCAACGAGACGGCGCTGGGCGCGCTGTACCGCACCGAGCGCATCTCGAAGTTCGTGGCCACGTGGCTGGCGGCGCACGCCGACGGCATGGCGACGCGCCCGCGGCTGCGCAAGGCGCTGCTGCGCTTCGTCATGGCGCACCCGGAACGCCTGCCGGGGCCGCTGATCAGCGAGCAGCTGCGCGGGTCGGGCAAGGCCGGGTTCCTGCCCGCGCTGGACGCGCTGACGAGCTACCCGATCCGCGAGCGGCTGCCCGAGGTCGCGTGCCCGACGCTGATCGTCTGGGGCGCAGACGACCGGCTGGTGCCGCGGCGCGACGCGGATACGTTCGAGGAGCTCATCCCGGACTCGCGCAAGGTCGTCTTCGAGGACACCGGCCACGTCGCGATGATGGAGCGCCCGGGGCGCTTCAACCGGCTTGTGCTGGACTTCCTGGCCGAGAAGCCCGGCGAGGAGGTCGATGAGACCTCCGAGGCCGCCGTCGGGGACTGACCTCTACGAGCGCATCGGCGCGGGCTACACCGCCATGCGCCGCACGGACGCCCGCCTCGCGGCGCGGATCTGGGCCGCGCTCGGCGCCGCTCGCACCGTGCTCAACGTGGGGGCCGGCACGGGCTCCTACGAGCCGCCCGGCCGAACGGTCGTCGCGGTCGAGCCGTCCGCGGTGATGGCGAGGCAGCGCCCGCGTGACGCAGCGCCGGTGGTCCGCGCCGTCGCCGAGGACCTGCCGTTCCACGACGGCTCGTTCGATGCCGCGATGGCCGTGCTGAGCGATCATCACTGGAGCGACCCCGTCGCCGGGCTGCGCGAGATGGCGCGCGTCGCCCGCCGGGTCGTGGTCTTCCAGTGGAACGCCGAGCGCGTCGAGGACACGTGGCTGACGCGCGACTACCTGCCGGAGTTCCGCTCGCTCGCGGCGCCTCCGCCGCTGGCCGAGCGCGCGGCGGCGATCGGCGCGCGGATGGAGGCCGTGCCGATCCCGTGGGACTGCGTGGACGGCTTCTTCCACGCGTTCTGGCGCCGGCCGGAGGCGTACCTGTCGCCGTCGGTGCGCCGCGGGTCGTCGGTCTGGGCGCGCGTGGGTCCCGAGGCCGAGGCGCGGACAGTCGCCGCGCTTCGCGCGGACCTCGAGTCGGGCGCGTGGCGCGAGCGCAACGCCGCCATCCTCGAGCTCGAGGAGCTCGACGTCGGCTACCGGCTGCTCGTGACCGACCGCGAACGAAGTTCGCGTTAAAGGCTCGACGAAGTCGAGACTCGCTGAACGACCGGGGTCGTTATCGCGCCCTCGCTCGCGCTGCCCACCAGCGAGGCGTACTTCGCCAGCACCCCGGTGAGATCCGGGTTGGGCGGCGGCGCGTAGTCGGCCACGCGGGCGGCGATCTCGTCGTCGTCGAGAGCGAGGTCCAGGCGGCGGCCGTCGACGTCGATCGTGATCTCGTCGCCCTCGCGGACGGCGGCGATCGGGCCGCCGCGCGCGGCCTCCGGGGCGACATGGCCGACCATGAAGCCGTGGGTGGCGCCGCTGAAGCGCCCGTCGGTCATGAGCGCGACCGTGTCGCCCAGCCCGGCGCCGCTGATCGCGCCCGTGACCGAGAGCATCTCGCGCATCCCCGGGCCGCCCACGGGGCCCTCGTTGCGGATGACGACCACGTCGCCCGGCTGGATCCGGCCGTGCGTGACGGCGTCCATGGCCGCCTCCTCGCCCTCGAACACGCGGGCCGGGCCGGTGTGGCGCCGGCGCTCGTGTCCGGCGAGCTTGACGACGCAGCCTTCGGGAGCGAGGTTGCCGCGCAGGATGGCCAGGCCGCCGGTGGCCTTGATGGGTTCGCTCAGCGGCCGGATGACCTTCTGCCCCGGCGTCTCGCTCGCGGCGCGGGCGACCTCGCCGATCGTCGTGTCGTCGACGGTGGCCGCGTCCTCGTGGAGCACGCCGGCCTCCTGCAGGCGCTGCAGAAGGACCGGCACCCCGCCGGCGTGGAAGAGGTCGACGGCGTTGTAGTGGCCGCCCGGCTTGAGGTCGCACAGCAGCGGCGTGCGCTCGGAGATGCGGTCGAAGTCGTCGATGTCGAGCTCGACACCGGCCTCGCGCGCCACGGCGAGCAGGTGCAGGACCGCGTTGGTCGAGCCGCCGCTGGCCGCGACGGCGGCGATCGCGTTCTCCAGCGACTCGCGCGTGATGATGTCGCTGGGCCGCTGGCCGCGCCGCAGGACGTCCATGACCAGGCGGCCCGCCGCCTCGGCGACGTCGGCCTTCGTCGGCTCCTGCGCGGGGACGATGTTGGCCGCGACCGGGCTGATCCCCATGACCTCGAAGGCCATGGCCATCGTGTTGGCGGTGAACTGGCCGCCGCACGCGCCGGCGCCCGGGCTGGCCACGGACTCGAGCTCGGCGAGCTCCTCGCGGGTCATCCGTCCCGCCGCGACGGCGCCGACCGCCTCGAAGACGTCGAGGATCGTGACGTCGCGGTCGTGGAAGCGCCCCGGCGGGATCGAGCCGCCGTAGAGCATCAGGCCCGGCACGTTCAGGCGCGCGAGCGCCATGACGGTCCCGGGGATCGTCTTGTCGCAGCCGCTGAGCGCGACGACGGCGTCGAAGAGGTGGCCGCGGGCGACGAGCTCGATCGAGTCGGCGATCACCTCGCGGCTGACGAGGCTCGTCTTCATCCCGCTCGTGCCCATGGTGATGCCGTCGGAGATCGCGATGGTGTTCAACTCCATCGGCGTCCCGCCGGCGGCGCGGATGCCGTCCTTGACCTTGGCGGCGAGCGCGCGCAGGTGGAAGTTGCAGGGCATCGTCTCGATCCACGTCGAGGCGACGCCGATGATCGGCTTGGCCAGCGCCTCGTCGTCGAAGCCGATGCCCTTGAGGTACGTGCGGGCGGCGGCGCGCTCGAGGCCCTCGGTCAGGGCTCGGGAGCGGTGCTTGACGTCGAAGGCGCCGTCGGCGCCGCTCACGAGGTCGGCACGCTCCCGCCGCGCAGGTCGTGGGCGACGCGGCGGCGCTCCCACTGCTGCAGGCGCCAGAGGTCGCGGCGCACCTGCTTGGGGTCGACCTGACGGCCGGGCAGGTGCATGTTGGCCGTGGTGATCAGCCGGCGCTCGTCGCCGGTGAGCGCCATCCACTTGGCCAGGACGTCGTCGGAGTCCGGGAGCCGGGCGCTGCCGTACGGGCGCGTCTCGTCGGGGAACTCGACGCAGTACTCGTTGAGCAGGCGGCCGGTCTGGGGCAGGTAGGCGACGATCGGCTTGTGCGGGTAGATGAGGTAGGCGTAGGGCGCGCCGCCGGTGGCGCGGCCCGAGCCGCGCCCGGGGCCGTCGGCCTGCGCTCCCCAGACCCGGATGAAGCCCAGGTCGCGGTACATCGCCCACTCCTCGTCGTTCACGCACGAGCGCAGCAGCGCGCGGGCGCGCTGCTCGGCGCGGCGCTCGCGGCCCGGGTCGTAGCCCTGCGTCGGGTCGCCGACGCGCGCCCGGCGGGCGCGGTGGCGCTCGAAGGCCTCGACCATCCGCGGCATCGCCACCTCCCAGAGCAGCGCCACGACGACGATGGCGGTGGCGCTGAGGGCCAGGAGCATCGGCTAGCGGCCGCCCGCGGCCGGCGGGAAGAAGATGACGCGCTCGGCGTCGCGCGGCACCTCGTCGAAGGAGCGCACCAGCGTCGCCTCGCGCCGCCCGGCGGTCGTGGCGATGGGCACGGCGGCCCACAGACCCTGATCGAGCTGGGCGCGGAACGCCTCGATGAGCTCGCGCTCCTCGGCGGCCACCTCGGGATCGCCTTCGGCAAGGAGGATCTCGCCGTGACCGGGCTTCATGCGCAAGAGCTTCATCGGCCTGGCGATTATGACAAAGCCGCGCCGCGCCTCGCACGGGATCAGAGCAGAATCCCGCCGTTATGAGCGCCCGTTCGTCTTTCTGTCTCGTGGCCGGCCTGCTCGTCGTCGCGCTTGGCGCGCCGGCGTGCGCCTCCGCGGCGCCGCTCCACTTCGCCGCCCCGATCTACGTCGACCAGAGCCT
>DASXRF010000086.1:0-12478 GCA_036506755.1 Solirubrobacteraceae bacterium
CGCCGGGCGCGACGCGGTCGTCGACCAGGTGACGCGGGCGGACCGCGCGGGCCTCGACCTCGTCGGCATCCAGGACCACCCCTACCAGCGTCGCTTCCTGGAGACCTTCTCGCTGCTGGCCTTCCTGGCCGCGCGGACGTCGCGCGTGCGGCTGTTCCCGGACGTCGCAAACCTGCCGCTGCGCCAGCCCGCCGTGCTCGCCAAGGCGGCGGCGACGATCGACCTGCTCAGCGGTGGGCGCTTCGAGCTCGGCCTCGGTGCGGGCGCGTTCTGGGAGGCGATCGGCGCGCTGGGCGGGCCGGTCCGGTCGCCGGGCGAGTCGGTGGAGGCGCTCGAGGAGGCGATCGCGGTCATCCGCGCCATGTGGAGCGGCGAGCGCTCGGTGTCGCTCGAGGGCCGGCACTACGCGCTGTCGGGCGCCAACGCGGGGCCCGCGCCCGCGCACGACATCGGCATCTGGCTGGGCGCCTACGGCCCGCGGATGGTGCGCCTCACCGGACGGCTGGCCGACGGCTGGATCCCGAGCCTGCCGCGCATGCCGCTCGGCGACGTGCCGGCGCGCCAGGAGGCGATCGACGAGGCGGCGCGGCGCGCGGGGCGCGACCCCGCCGCCGTGCGGCGCGTGGCCAACGTCTCGCCGCAGGACGGCTTCCTCGACGGGCCGCTCGAGGAGCAGGTCGAGCAGCTCGTGGGCCTGGTGCGCGAGGCGCGCTTCCAGGCGTTCGTGTTCTCGCTGGGGGAGGACCCCGCGCGCGAGATCGAGCGGCTGGCCGGCGAGGTCGCGCCCGCGGTGCGCTCGGCGCTGGGGGAGGCGTGAGCTCGGCTGCGGGGCTGTCGTACCGCGAGGCGGGGCCGGCCGACGGGCCGGTCGCGCTGCTCGTGCACGGCTATCCGGAGTCGTCGTGGATGTGGGCGTCGCTGCTCGACGCGCTGGCGGGCGCCGGCTGGCGCGGCGTGGCGCCCGACCTGGCCGGCTACGGGGACTCGCCGGCGGACCCGCCCGGCACGTGGCAGCGGCACGTCGAGTCGCTCGAGCGCTTCGTGGCGGAGCTGGGGCTGGCGGAGGTCGCGCTCGTCGTCCACGACTGGGGCGGCCTGATCGGTCTGCGCTGGGCGTGCGACCACCCCGGCGCGGCGCGGGCGCTCGTGATCAGCGACACCGGCTTCTTCGCCGACGGGCGCTGGCACGGCCTGGCCGACGCGATGCGCACGCCCGGCACGGGGGAGGAGGTCGTCGACGGCATGACCCGCGAGGGCTTCGGCGCCGCGCTGCGCTCGATGTCGACGGGGGTCGACGACCGGGCGCTGGACGAGTACTTCAAGGCCTTCGGCGACGAGGCCCGCCGCCGCGGCCAGCTCGAGCTCTACCGGTCGGGCGAATTCTCCGAGCTGGCCGGCTACGAGGGCCGCCTCGCCGCCCTCGGCGTGCCCGCGCTCGTCCTGTGGGGCGCCGAGGACCCGTTCGCCCCGGTCGCCGGCGCGCACCGCTTCGCGCGCGACCTGCCCGGCGCGGAGGTCGTCGTGCTCGACGGCGTCGGCCACTTCGTCTTCGACGACGCGCCGCAGGCCGCGAACGACGCCGTCGTGAACTTCCTGCGACGGGTGGACGGCTGACGGCGCGGGTCGGGTAAGCCCCGTCTGATGAGGTTCGCGCTGCTCGCCCTCGCCGCGACGCTGGTTCTCGCGGTCGCGCTCGTCACCGAGGCGATCTTCGACAGTCGCGTGGCGGGTGGCATCGCGTTCGCGGCGATGTTCGTGGCGCTCGTGTCGGGCCGTCTCGCGCCGCACGACTGAGGTTCGGCGCTCCACACCGAAGTTCGACGTTCGTCCTGAGAACCGGCGGGTAAACCGACCGCCGGTTGGTGCAGTCTCGGGGCAGGCCGCACCGGCAGCCGAGGACCACCCATGGCAGGGGAGGTGCGTTCGTGCATGCCCTCAGGCGGGCGGTCGCGCCCGCGGTCGCCTTCGTGCTTGCGCTGGCGCTGGCGCCCGTGCTCGCCGGCGCGGACTCGACCAAGACCGGTTCACCCGGCGCGGACCGCCTGGTCGGCGGCGACGGCCCCGACCGCATCGTCGCCCTCGGGGGCAACGACGTCGTCGACGGGCTGGCCGGCGAGGACCGCGTCAACGGCGGCACCGGAAACGACACGATCGACGCGGGCGCCGACGCGGACAGCATCGACGGCGGCGACGGCGACGATCGCCTTTACGGCGGGCCCGGCAACGACCGCATCGTCGAGGAGCGCTTCGGCGACGACCGCATCTGGGGCGGCGAGGGCGACGACCTCATCAAGGCCAACCGCGGCAACGACCAGGTCTGGGGCGGCCCCGGCAACGACACCATCTACGGCGGCCCCGGCAAGAACGTCGTCGACTGCGGCGACGGCGACGACGTCCTCTACTACCAGCGCGCCGGCACCGCGCGCCGGTCGACCGGCTGCGAGCACAGGATCCGCGAGGACTCGACGATCCAGGGCCGCGTGTGCGGCCAGGGCGGCACCGAGGACGCCGACGCGCTGCGCGGCACGTCGCACGCCGACATCTGTCGCGCCGGCGGCGGCAACGACGACATCGAAGGCGCCGGCGGCAGCGACCGCCTGTTCGGCGAGGACGGCAACGATCGCATCTTCGGCCGCTTCGGCAACGACGTCATGGACGGCGGCACGGGCGACGACGAGCTCCAGGGCGGCCGCGGTGCCGACCGCATCTTCGGCGGCGAGGGCTCCGACCACCTCGTCGGCGGCTTCGGGCACGACCGTCTCGCCGGCGGCCCGGGCGACGACCGCCTCGTGCCCGGCTGGGGCGCGCGCGGCGAGGTCGTCGACTGCGGCCCCGGACGCGATCTCGCGATCATCGGCCCCGGCGACCGCACGCGCCGGTGCGAGCAGGTGCGCCGCGGCGGGTAGGCGGCCCGGCCGTTCAGGGGTCGGACGAGCACCGCTACCGGGATTCGAACCCGGGTTTCCGCCGTGAGAGGGCGGCGTCCTAGTCCCCTAGACGATAGCGGCGTGCAGGCGTCCCGAGCGGTCGCCCGGGCGCGCGGGTCAGGGTAGCGCAAGCTCCCTGTTCGTCCGAAAGGCGGCGTACGAGCGGCCTTCCGGGGAGGGCCGCTCGATAAAGTGAGCGCTCTGCCGGCGGATGTGGCGGAATTGGTAGACGCGCGGCGTTCAGGTCGCCGTGAGCTCACGCTCGTGGAGGTTCGAGTCCTCTCATCCGCATGACGAGCATGGGGCCGCCCAGGGGCGGCCTTCGTCGTCTCAGGAGCGTGACTCGGCGCGGCGGACCGCGACGGGCAGCGGCTCGGCGCCGATGAGGCGCTCGAAGCCGCCGATGAGCGCCCAGACGGCGCGCAGTCGCACCGCCGCACGGTGGTCGACGGGCTGGACGCGCGTCTCGCTGACCAGGGCCGAGCGGCCGTCGCCGGTCTGCTCGACCCAGTGGGCGAAGAGCACCCGCACGGTGCCGGGCTCGCGCCAGCGCGCGAACTCCTCGGGGCCGGCGAGGCGCGGGTAGTCGCGCGCGACCGTCCAGACGCGGCCGCACAGGCCCGAGAGCAGGTGGTGGTCGCCCTCGTCGAGCACCGTGAACGGATAGGCACGGAACAGGTCGGCGAACGTGGCCGCCGGCGACGCCTCGGGCAGCCGCCAGCGGACGACGCGGCCGAGCAGGCGCGTGTCCGCCAGCCGAACGCTGTGCGCGGCGCGCCACAGCGCGTCGGGCGGGGCGGCGGCCGCGCGCGCGTGGTGCGTGCGCACGGCGGGCCGGTCGAGCCAGCGGTCGAGCTGGGGACGCATCCGGTCAAGTTTCCCCCCGAGCGGCGCCGGGCACGTTTCGCGCTCGTCGCGCTCGTCGTGCGGCGGCGGCGCCGCTGAGGCGCCCGTCGGCCCTTATCGCGCGCTATGTAAAGGCGGATAGCGTCGCCCGGGTGCGTCGCGACCCCAAGACCGCGCTGCTCGCCGCAGCCGCCTGCCTGGCCGGCCTCGTCGCGACCGGGCTGGCCGCCAAGCTCTGGCCGGTCGCCCAGGCGCGCGACGCGGACGCGCTCGCCGGGATCGTCACGCTCGACCGCGGCGGGCTGTCGCTGCTCGCCGAGGGGCTCGTCCATCTGATGGACCCGCGTCCCTACGCCGTGTTCGGGGCGGGCCTGGTCGCGATCGCTCTCCTGCGCGGCCGCCACCGGCTGGCGCTCGCCCTGCCCGTCGTCCTCATCGGCGCGCCGCTGACCAGCGAGGTGCTCAAGCCGCTCCTCGCCGCCTCGCGCCCGGACGGGTGGCTGGAGGAGAGGATCGGCGTCGCGTCGTGGCCGAGCGGCCACGCGACCGCCGCGCTCGCCCTCGCGCTGTGCGCGATCCTCGTCGCCCCGCGCCGGCTGCGCCCCGCCGTCGCCGTCCTCGGGGCGCTGCTGGCGATCGCGGTCGCCTACGGGATCCTCATCCTCGCCTGGCACTTCCCGAGCGACGTCCTCGGCGGCTTCCTCGTCGCGACGATCTGGGTGCTGCTCGCCGTCGCGGCGATGCTCGCCGCCGAGCGCCGCCGCCCGCAGGCGGCGCCCGCGCCCACCGGTCCGCCGGTCCTCTGGCCGATCGAGCTCGCGTGCGGCGTCGCGCTCGCCGCGCTGTCCGCCATCGCGCTCGCGCGCCCCGACGAGGTCGGCACCTTCGCTGTCGAGCACACCACCGGCGTGGCGATGCTCGCCGTGATCGCCGCGGTCGCCCTTGCCCTCGCCGGCGGCGTGGCCAGGCTGCGCCGTTAGCGACCCCGGCAGCGGCGTTTTCGTCGCCCGCGCCGTGCGGTGCCGGGGACCCCAGCCCCCGCCTACAGGGAGCCGGCGAGCGCGGCGAGCACGTCGCCGCCGGCGGGCGCGAGGCCGAGGCGCTCGAGCAGCGCGCCGTGGAGCGGCTGCGCCGAGGGTCGGCCGGCGAGCAGCCGCGGGCGAAGGTCCGGCTCGACCGCGACCGCGACCCCCGCCGCGGCGCTGGCGGCCAGCCCCTCGCAGACGTAGCCGAGCCCGCGCTCGCCGGCGCCCAGCGCAAGCCCCGTCAGGACAGTCAGCTCGCCGCCGCCGAGGCGGCGCAGCGCGCCGAGCGGGCCACGGATCTCGGGGCCGGGCGCGCCGCCGGTCAGCCACGAGGCGAGCGCGTCCGCGGGCGCGGCGGAGACGCCCGCGAGCACGGCGATCCCGTCGCCCGCCGCCGCGGCCGCGAGCTCGCGCCCGGCGTCCACGCCCGCCGCCACCTCGGGCGTGGTGAGCGTCGCCGCCGCTTGCGGTCCCGCCTCGGCGACGACCACGTCCACGCCCGCGACCGGGACCGCCGGCGCGCCGGCGCCGACCACGACCACCCGCGCGCGCACGCCGGGGTGCTCGTCGCCCGTCACGCCGGCCAGCCAGACGGCCAGCGGCGACCCGCCGCGCGTGCGGACGGCCGCCGCCGCCCGCTCGTCGAGCGGCATCATCGGGATCGGCGGGCGGCGCTCAGGCTTCAGTGCTGCCCGGGCTGCCAGAGCGGCTCGTCGCCGGCGTTCTCCGCCCGGCTGAGGATGAACAGCAGGTCCGACAGGCGGTTGAGGTAGCGCACGACCTCGGGATTGGCGTCCTCGACGAGCAGCGCCCGCCGCTCGGCGCGCCGGCACACCGTGCGGCAGACGTGCAGGTGCGCGGCGGCGACGCTCCCGCCGGGCAGCACGAACGACTTCAGCGGCTCGAGCGTCGCGTTGACCGCATCGCACGCCTCCTCGAGCCACTTGACGTACTCGCCGCCCACGCGCAGCCGCGGGCGCTCCTCGTCGCGGCCCGGCGGCACCGCCAGGTCGGCGCCGACGTCGAACAGGTCGTTCTGCACCCGGCGCAGCCAGTCCGCGTGCTGCTCGCGCAGCGCGCCGGCCGCCAGCGCGACCCCGATCTGCGCGTTGAGCTCGTCGACGTCGCCGTACGCCTCGATGCGCGGATGCGTCTTGGGGACGCGGCTCATGTCGCCCAGATGGGTCTCGCCGCCGTCGCCCAGGCGCGTGTAGATGCGGGTCAGATTGACGGTCACCGCCCAGTAGGATGCCAGCCGTCCAGGGTCGGTGGCTCAGGGAAGTCCGGTGCGAGGCCGGCGCGGACCCGCCACTGTGACCGGGGATGTCCGCCGCTTGCGCTTCGAGCGGAGCCACTGGGCGAGCCGATCGCCCGGGAAGGCGCGGCGGGTCGATCCCGGAAGCCAGGAGACCTGCCTCCGACCGCCAGGCCGACAGCCCTCGCGGAAAGGGGTGCCTCACCGGATGTACAAGCTCGTCAGCGGCCTCGTCACCGGCCTGCGCGCGTCCGCGCCGCTCGCCGCGCCGGCGGACGCGGCCACGCTCACCGTTCGGGTCGAGGGCGCGAGCACCACGCTCGTCCCGCTGACGCGCGTGGCGACCGCGCCCGGCCAGATCGTCAAGGACGGCACGTGCGGGTCGACCGGGCCCGAGGCCCCGGCGCCGAAGCCGTCGACCCCCGCCTCGCCGGCGGTGGGGCCCGATCGCACGCCCCCCGTCGCCAGGACCACCGCGATCCCCGAGGGCCGCGTCTTCGCCCGCGACCAGGGCCCGCGCGTCCTGCGCGGGCTGCTGACGGTCAAGCTGCGCCTGACGCGCAACGACGGCGGCCACTGCAGCTCCTTCTCGGGCAGGCTCGAGCGGCTCCGGCCGGCCCGCTGCGGCGCGACGCACGCCCGCTGGTTCGCGATCGGCTCGAGCGCCGACTGGAGCTACCTGCTGCCCACGCGCGTGCCGCGCGGGCGCTACGTGCCCGACGTCAACGCGATCGACAAGGCCTACAACCGCGACGATGCGCGCCGCCGCGGCGGCAACCGGCTGGTGTTCGTTGTTCGGTAGGGCGGCGGCCGTGCTCGTGGCGACCGGCGCGGCGGCGCTTGCCGCGGCGCCGGCCGCGCTCGCTGCCGTGCCGCGCGTGCAGGCGATGGTCATCCCGCCCGACGGCAGCAGGTTCGGCCCGCGCACGGTGCGCGCTGTCACGGCGCGCGTGAACGCCTGCCGCGTGCCGGCGGCCACGCCGCTCGCCGTGCTCGACGCCTTCGATCGCGCCGGCGGCCCGCCGTTTCGCGCGCGCGGCGAGTGCTCGGCGCTCTACGTCTTCCAGATCGGCCGCGATCGCGCGCGCGGGCGTGCGGGCTGGGTCTACAAGGTCGGCCACCGGCTGGGCACGACCGCCGCCGCCGACCCGAGCGGCCCGTTCGGGACCGGCCGCCGGCTGCGGGGCGGGCAGCGCGTCCTGTGGTTCTGGTGCGTCGCGGCGCGGCGCTGCCAGCGCACGCTCGAGGTCGTCCGCCCGCCGCGCCGCGTGCCGGCCGGCCGCGGCGTGCGCGTCACCGTGCGCGCCTACGACGACAACGGCCGCGGCGTGCGGGCGGGCGGCGTTCGGGTCGCGCTGGGGCGCACCACCGCGGTCACCGGGGCGGACGGCACGGCGGTCCTGATGGCGCGCGGCCACGGCCGCCAGACACTGCGCGCCGCCCGCCGCGGTCTCGTCCCGGCCTTCCCCGAGCCCGTGGTCGTCGGGTGAGGCGCGCCGCCGCCGCGCTCGCCGCGCTCGCGGCCCTCGCGGCGGCGGGGTGCGGCCTGGGCGCGGGCGCCCCGCCCGGCGGGGTGACGCTGACGGTGACCAAGGACTTCGGCGCCGGGCCGGTCGTCGACGAAGCCAATCCGAAGCGCGCCGGCGACGAGACCGTCATGCGCCTGCTCCAGCGCAACGCGCAGGTCCGCACGCGCTTCGGCGGCGGCTTCGTCCAGGCGATCGACGGCGTGTCCGGCGGGCGGCGCGGCGGGCGGCCGCTGGACTGGTTCTTCTACGTCAACGGGATCGAGTCGGACAAGGGCGCGGGGGACACCCGCGTGCACGACGGCGACCGCATCTGGTGGGACCGCCACGACTGGAGCGCGGCGATGCGCGTGCCCGCCGTCGTCGGCGCCTACCCCGAGCCCTTCCTGCACGGCGTCGACGGCAAGCGGCTGCCGGTGCGCATCGAGTGCGGCCGCCCGGGCAGCCGGGTCTGCGGCCAGGTCGCCCGCGCGCTCGGCGATGCCGGCGTGACCGCCGGGGAGGGCGCCGTCGGCTCGAGCACCGGGCCCGAGCTGCTGCGCGTGCTCGTCGGCCCGTGGCCGACCCTGCGACCAGACGACACCGTGCGCGCCCTCGAGGGCGGCCCTCGCGCCAGCGGCGTCTACGCCCGCATCGCGCCCGACGGGCGCACGCTCGCCGCGCTCAACGAGCGCGGGCGCGTGGCGCGGCGGCTGGGGCCGCGGACCGGCCTGGTCGCCGCCACGCGGGGGCCGGGCCAGCAGCCGACGTGGGTCGTCACGGGGACCGACGCGGCCGGCCTGGCCGCCGCGGCGCGCGCGTTCGCCGGCGGCGAGAGCGCGCTGGCAGGCAAGTTCGCGCTGGCCGTCAGCGCCGACCGGGCGCTCGCCCTCCCGCTGGTCGCGCGGTGACCTACCGGCGCCGCGCGAGCCCGCTGCATGCGGCGCGCGCCGCCGTCGCCGGCGCGCGGTCGCGCCGCGTCCGAGCGTCGCACAGCGCCGCGCGCCGTCGCGGCGGCCACCCGTTTGGGGGGTCTCGTCGTCGCGGCCGTGCTGGCGTGCCTGCCGATGTCATAACCTGCCGCGCCGCATGAAGGTCGGGGTCCCCACCGAGACGGCCGAGCGCGAGCGGCGCGTCGCGCTCGTCCCCGAGGTCGTCAAGCGCCTGACGGGCAAGGGCCACGAGGTGCTCGTCCAGCCCGGCGCGGGCGCGGGGGCCCGCCTGCCCGACGCGCTCTTCGAGGAGGCCGGCGCGCGCCTGACCGACGACGTCTGGGGCGCCGAGGTCGTCGCCAAGGTCGCGGCCCCGAGCGCCGACGAGCTGTCCCGGCTGGGCGCCGACACGCTCCTGATCGGCTTCCTGAACCCGCTCGGCGACCCGAAGACCACGCAGGCGCTCGCCGCCGCCGGGGCGACGGCGCTGGCGATGGAGGCGATCCCGCGCATCTCGCGCGCGCAGGCGATGGACGCGCTGTCCTCGCAGGCCAACGTCGCGGGCTACAAGTCCGTGCTGCTCGCCGCCGACAACATGGGCCGCCTGTTTCCGATGATGATGACCGCCGCCGGCACGATCCCGCCCGCCAAGGTGCTCGTCCTCGGCGCGGGCGTCGCCGGCCTGCAGGCGCTGGCCACCGCGCGCCGGCTCGGTGCCAAGACGACCGGCTACGACGTGCGCCCCGAGGTCGCCGAGCAGGTCCAGTCGCTCGGCGCGACCTTCCTCGACCTCGGCATCAGCGCCGTGGGCGAGGGCGGCTACGCGCGCGAGCTGACCGACGAGGAGCGCGCGCAGCAGCAGCAGGCGCTCACCGACGCCATCAAGGGCTTCGACGTCGTCATCACCACCGCCGCGGTGCCCGGCCGCCGCGCGCCGCGGCTCGTGCTCGCCGAGGCCGTCGAGGGCATGCGCCCGGGCTCGCTGATCGTCGACCTGGCCGCCGAGACCGGCGGCAACTGCGAGCTGACCGAGCCGGGCGAGACGATCGTCGCCCACGACGTGACGATCATCGCGCCGCTGAACCTGCCGTCGCAGATGCCCGAGCACGCGTCGATGCTCTACGCGCGCAACGTCCAGGCCCTGCTCGAGTTGCTCGAGGGCGAGGAGGGCGCGCTGAACGTCGACTTCGAGGACGAGGTCATCGCCGGCGCCTGCGTCGTGCGCAAGGGCGAGATCGTCCACCCCGGCGCCAAGCAGGCCGTCGAGGCCGCGACCGCACAAGCCTGATGCTCCTGACCAACCTCACGATCCTCGTGCTGGCCGGCTTCGTCGGCTTCTACGTCATCTCCAAGGTGCCCAACACGCTGCACACGCCGCTGATGTCGGGCACGAACGCGATCCACGGGATCGTGCTGCTCGGCGGCCTGCTCGTGCTCGGGCTCGCCGACAACGGCACGGTCAACAAGATCATCCTCGTCATCGCGATCATCTTCGGCACGATCAACGTCGTCGGCGGCTTCCTGGTCACCGACCGCATGCTCGAGATGTTCAAGGGCCGCAAGCTCCCGCGCGGGGAGGAGGGCGGGGACTGATGCTCGCGTCGTCGTTCATCCAGGACAGCGACTTCCGCCTGGTCCTCTACATCATCAGCTTCGCGCTGTTCATCTACGGGCTGGGCGGGCTGACGGGGCCGCGCACCGCGGTGCGCGGCAACCGCATCGCGGCGGTCGGCATGGCGATCGCGGTGCTCGCGACGCTGCTGGCCGACGGCATGGGGCAGTGGGGCCTGATCGTCCTCGGCATCGTCATCGGCACGGCGGTCGGCGTCCCCGCCGCGCGCAACGTGCGGATGACCGCGATGCCGCAGATGGTCGCGCTGTTCAACGGCGTCGGCGGCGGCGCGGTGGCGCTCATCGCGTGGGCCGAGTTCCGCAACACCGGCGGCTACGCCGACGAGCCGACCTACGTGGCGATCTTCTCGCTGTTCGCGGCGATCGTCGGGTCCGTCTCGTTCTGGGGCTCGAACATCGCGTTCGGCAAGCTGCAGGAGATCCTGCCGGGCCGGCCGATCAAGCTGCCGGGCCAGATCTTCCTCAACGTCGCGCTGCTGGGCGCCGCGGTGGCCTGCGCGATCGCCATCGTGGCCGGCACCCACGACGAGATCCTCGTGATCGCGCTGCTGGTCGCGGCCGCCCTGCTCGGCAACTTCGTCGTGCTGCCGATCGGCGGCGCCGACATGCCGGTGGTGATCTCGCTGCTCAACGCGTTCACCGGCCTGAGCGCGGCGGCGACCGGCGTCGCGCTCAACAACCCGGCGCTCATCGTCGCGGGCATGATCGTCGGCGCGTCCGGCTCGATCCTGACCAACCTCATGGCCCAGGCGATGAACCGCTCGATCCCGTCGATCGTGGCCGGCGGCTTCGGCGGCGTCGTGACGGCCGGCGCGGCCGGCGAGATCGGCGACCGCACCGTGCGCTCGACGAGCGCGACCGACGCCGCGGTGCAGATGGCCTACGCCAGCCAGGTCGCGATCGTCCCCGGCTACGGCATGGCGGTCGCCCAGGCCCAGCACGCGGTGCGCGAGATGACCAAGGCGCTCGAGGCCAAGGGCATCGAGGTCTACTTCGCCATCCACCCGGTGGCCGGCCGCATGCCCGGGCACATGAACGTCCTGCTCGCCGAGGCCGACGTGCCCTACGACGAGCTCAAGGAGATGGAAGACGCCAATTCGCTGTTCCCGCGCACTGACGTCGCGCTGGTCATCGGCGCCAACGACGTGACCAACCCGGCGGCCAAGGACCAGCCCGACAGCCCGATCTACGGCATGCCGATCCTCGAGGTGGACGAGTCGCGCAGCGTCATCGTCCTCAAGCGCTCGATGGCCAGCGGGTTCGCCGGCATCGACAACCCGCTCTTCTACGACGACAAGACCTCGATGCTCTTCGGCGACGCCAAGGCGTCGGTCCAGGACATCGTCGCCGAGCTCCAGGCGCTCTGAACCCCGTCACCGCGTGGGGTGGGGAGACAGGTTTGCGCGAATTACTCTAGGCCCGCGGTGCGGCGGGCCGATAGACCGGTTGCGATGCCGGACGCCGCCAAGCTTGTCCTCACCGCCGCCCTCGCGGCGATCCTGGTGCGGGCAATCGCCGGCGCGCCGCCCGACGAGCCGAAGCGCGGCACGGCCGCCGCGCTGGCCGTTGCCGGGTGCTCCGTCTACATCGTCGCGCTGGCCGTCGCGCTGAGCGGCCACGCGGGTGTCGGCACGCTGCTCGTCGCCCCGGGCGTGGGGATTCTCGCGCTCGCCGGGTGGCTGGCACGTGGCGACGACGAGGGACCCGGGGGCGGCAGGGAAGTCGCCCCCGAGCCGCCCGTCGACTGGGACGAGTTCGACCGCCTCCGCGACGAGTGGGCGCGCCCGCGCCCGCGCGTCCCGATTGCGGCCTGACGCTCTTGTAACCCGGCCCCGCGCGGGGTACACCATGCGACATGCCGGCGTCGGCCAAGCTCGCGCTTGCCGCCCTGCTGGCGGCCAGCATCCTGCGCGCCTTCTACGGGCCGCCGCCCGAGACGCCGCGCCAGCTCGCGGCCCTGCGCGCCGGGGCGTTCGGCGTCGTCTGCTACGTGGCCGCGGTCGCCGTGGCGTTCACCGCGCACGCCACTGCCGCGTGCGCGCTGCTGGTCGCCGCGGTCGAGGCGCTGTGCCTCGCGGTCTGGCTGGCCCGCGGGCGCGACGACCGTCCCGGCGGGGAGCCCGAGCCCGAGCCCGATCCGCCCGTCGACTGGGCGCGGTTCGACCGCGAGCGCGCGCGCTGGGAGCGGCCGCGCACGCCGGCAGGGGTCTGACTGACCCTTATTTCAGTTAATGGCAGTCGGCTGGCGGTCAGCCGCGGACCACGCGCTCGCAGCCGCCGCCGGCGATCCGGTCGACCTTGTCGGCGAAGACGATGTCGGTGCCCGTGCCGCAGCGCACGCGGTCGCGCGACCAGT
>DASXRF010000087.1:0-9301 GCA_036506755.1 Solirubrobacteraceae bacterium
TGACCTCGTGCGCGCCGCGGGCGGCGCAGGCGGTGAACAGGTCGGGGTTGGCCTCGCGCGGCGGGTCGTCCGCGTCGGGCGCCAGGGCGGGGTAGAGGTTGGGCACCACGCGGACCGTCCAGCCGGGCGAGTCCGGCTCGCCGCCGCCCGGGCGCACGGCGAAGACCTCGGGCGGCGTGCGGTCCTCGTGGCCCTCGAGGAACGGGTCGGTGGCCGGGTCGATCGGGTCCGCGGGCGTCGTGCTCAGCCCGGCGCCGGGGCGCGTCGCGCGCTCGCCGGCGACGACCGTCCGCTGCCCCGTGAGGGGATCGACCCGGATCTCCGGCATCGCTCAGACCCCGGTGTAGCGGCGGATGTCGGCGACGAGGTCGGCCTCGTCGCGGTAGACGCCCTGATGCACGAACAGCTGCTTGCCGGCGCGGTCGTAGTAGACGGTCGTCGGGTAGCCGCGCGTGCCCAGCTTCCCGGCCACGCTCTCGTCGGGGTCCTCGACGCTGGGATACGTGACGGGGAACTTGCGCAGGAAGGCCTTTGCCTCGCCGCGGTTGTCCTTCGCGTTCACACCGAGGAACGCCACCCGGCGGCCGAAGCGCACGGCCTGGACCTGGAACGAGGGGAACTCCAGGCGGCACGGCCCGCACCACGAGCCCCACAGGTTGACGACCACGGGGTGGCCGCGCAGCTCGCGCAGGCGGCGCTGGAGCTCCTTGCGCCCGCCGGGGATCAGGCGGTCGGCCTCGCGGTGCAGCTCGGCCAGCGCAGGCGGCGAGCCGTCGAAGGCGCGGCGGACCTCCGCGGCGCCGGGGGCGCGGCTCCTGAGCTCGTTCGGGTTGGGCGCGACGCCGCCCTTGGACTGCGTGAGCCCGATGACGATCACGCCCACGAGGCCCAGCCCGATGAGCGCGTAGACCAGTCGCCGCACGCCGTGCAGGCTAGTGCCGGGTCAGCCAACCTTCGCCCCGTTCGGCGGGCCCTCGCCGCGCCTGGCGCGGCCGTCGGGCTTGAACGTGCCAGCGACGCCCGAAACCCGTCGGACTTACGGACGGGTCCACTAGTCCGGACAGTTCGCTGGGCCATGCGATATCGTGGGGGACAACCACGGCGGGGCGTTGCTCTCCCGCTTGCATCCCCGGGTGGTTCCCGGTCCTCGGGTCGCAGGCCGCTGACCCGCGGCCCCCTCGCTGAAAAGCCTGAGCCTTCATGGCCGAACCCCTGCCACTGGCCACGCCGGCCACGCCGCTTCCCTCTCCTGCCGACATCGCGCGGGCGGAGCGGTTCACCCGTGAGCGCTTTGTCCACGAGGGCGAGGACCCCGCGGTCGCGCTCGCGGTGGGCAGCGCGCGCCGGCGCGCCCTCGACGACGCGCTGGCCGAGATCGCCCGCGGCGCCGAGCACCCCTCGACCGAGTGGCGGCGCACGTTCTCGCTGCTGCTCGGGCTCGAGCGCGTGCTCAGCGAGGACGAGCCGCGGCTCGTCGACGGCACGCTGCTCAGCCCGCATCAGGTCGACGCGCTCTCGGGCACGCTGACCGCGCTGCTGGCCGAGGCCCAGCGCAACGGCAACGGGAACGGCAACGGGTACGGACAGGGGCCGCTGCCGCCCGCGGCCTCCTCGGCCGTGCCCGGGGAGGAGGAGTTCGACGAGGAGGTCCCCGACGACGAGGAGCCCGTCGACTGGGAGGACCTGCCGCTCGCCGACGAGGACGAGGCGCAGCTCCCGGAGGCGCCCGAGGACCCCAACGCCCACAAGCGCTTCTGGTTCGAGCACGCGACCGGCGCCGGCAAGTCGGTCGCCGCGCTGGGCTTCGTCGAGGCCTCGCGCACCGGCGGCGTGCTGATCCTCACCCACCGCCGCAACCTCGTCGACCAGTTCACCGGCGAGCTGCGCGACCGCGGCTACCGCGACCGGATCACCGCGCCGCTGATGAAGGGCCAGGACCGCGCCAACGGCCCCGTGACGGTCGAGACCTACCAGTGGTTCGTGCGCAACGCCGGCCAGATCTCCAGCGCGTACACGATCGTCATCTGCGACGAGGCGCACACCGCGCTGGGCGAGAAGACCTCCCACGCGATCCGCAACTGGACGGGGCCGATCTTCATCGGCATGACGGCGACGGGCGCGCTCATCGCCCGCCACGTCACCGACCTGTTCCCGACCCAGACGTCGCGCTTCGACCTCGCCCAGGCCGCGCGGCGCGGCGTCATCGCGCCGCTGCGCTGCATCCGTATCCCGCCCGGGCCGGGGGTGAGAACGATCGCCAAGGTGCCGCTGCGCAAGGGCGACGTGGACATGGAGTTCGACCAGGAGATGTTGGCCGAGCTGTTGGACCAGCTGCCGTTCAACCTGGCCATCGCCAATCTCTACAAGACCCGGTTCAACGGCGTGCCGGGCGTGGTGTACGCGGCCGGCGTGCGCCACGCGTACAACGTCGCCCACGCCTTCCGCGACGAGGGCCTGAAGGCGATGGGGGTGTCCGGCGAGACGCCCAAGCGCGAGCTGGCCGACATCCTCGCCCGCTACGAGCGCGGCGACATCGACGTGCTCGTCAACGCCCAGCTGCTCGCCGAGGGCTGGAACTCGCCGCGCGCGACGGTGTGCATGCACCTCGCGCCGACCGCCTCGAAGCGGATCTACCAGCAGCGCGTGGGTCGCGTGACCCGGCGCCACCCCGGCAAGGAGTCGGGCATCGTCGTCGACTTCGTCCACCCGGCGACCAAGCACGACGACCCGGTCGTGACGCTGCACTCGTTGCTGGACCGCGACGTCTACCGCGGCGGGGCGATCGTCGTCGGCCCGGTGCGGCGCGGGCGCGGGCGGCGCGTGCGCGTCGAGCGCCGCGTCCTGCCGGTGACCTCCGACGAGAACCGGCGCATCGAGGTCTTCGAGCGCGAGCTGTGGCGGATCGCCGTCGAGCACCTCGACTACGGCGAGCAGATCCAGTGGGCCGCGCTGGCCGGCGCTCGCGTGAACCCCTCGGGGTGGCGCCGCGCGCGGGCGATGCTGCACTTCGACCGCGGCGGCGAGCTCAAGCGAGCGTTCCTTCTGACCGCCGTCCAGCGCAACAAGAACCCGCAGCTGCGCGTGCGCGCGCTCCAGGAGATCGCGGCGTCGCGTGACGGCGAGGCCTTCGACCTGGCGCTCGACGAGATCGACAAGTGGCCGCGCGAGGAGAAGCGCGAGGCGGTCAAGATCGGCCTCCAGGCGCTGGCCGAGAAGCGGATCGGGCGCCGCGACCAGGCCAACGCGTGGATCTGGCGGCTGGCCGAGTACACGCGCGAGGTCCACGAGGAGTACGCGGTCCAGCGCTGGCCGGAGACCAAGCGGCTGCTGGGGCTGCTGGTGAACTCCTCCGGTGGCGCGCACGCGAGGAACGCCCGGCGTCTGGTGCACGCCGCGCGCAAGCAGGACCGCCGCCTGCAGGCGGCGCTGCTGGCCGCCGCGCGCGGCCACACGCCGGAGGCCGAGGAGGTCCTGCGCGGCGCGAGGACCCGCCTGGCCCGCAAGCCGAGCGCGCTCTCGCGCGACCTGCTGCGCAACTTCCCGAAGCGCCGCTCGCGCTCCCGGCGCCGGCGGCGCCGAGGCGAAGTCGGCGAGGAGGCGACGGTCGAGGCGATCGGGGCCGCGGCCGCGGCCGTCGTCGCCGCCCGCGAGGGCGCCGACGAGGACGCGATCGAGGCCGACGACCTTCTCCTCGACGACGAGGGCGAGGCGTTCGACGACGCCGAGCCGGCCGAGGCGGTGCCGCTGACCGACGAGGAGGAGGGCGAAGCCACGGCGGAGGCGGAGAGCGAGCCCGCGGCGCCCAAGCGGAGGCGGAGGCGGCGGACGACGAGGGCCGCCGCTGCCGAATCGGCGCCCGAGCCCGAGCCCGCGCCGCTCGCGGAAGCGGCCGCGCCTGCCGCCGAGCCGGAGGTCGCGGACGAGTCTCCGGACGCGGAGCCGGCCGAGAGCGAGCCGGCGGCGCCGAAGCGGAGGCCACGGCGGCGGACGACGAAGGCCGCCGGGACATCGCCGACCGAGGCCGAATCCGAGCCGCCCAAGCCCGCGCCGCGGCGGCGGACGACGAGGGCCGCCGCTCCCGAACCGGCGGCCGAGGCCGAGGCCGCGCCCACCGTCGAGCCGGCGGTCGCGGACGAGCCGCCCGAGGCCGGGGTGGCGGAGAGCGAGCCGGCCGCGCCGAAGCGGACGCCCCGGCGGCGGACGACGAGGGCCGCCGCTACGCCCGACGCCTCGACAGAGGCGCCCGCGCCGGCCAAGCCCGCCCGGGCCAGGCGCAAGAAGACCGAGTCCGAGGACGGCGACGAGCCCGCCGCCCCCGAGCGCCCGCGCAGGCGCACGGCGGCCGGGGCGGACGACAACGGCGGCGCGCCGGAGCCCGACGCCGAGGCGGCGGCCGACGACGCCGTCGCCTAGGCCTTGATCCGCCGATCGATCGTGGATCGAGGCTAAGCCGCCAGCTGGAAGTCCATCCGGACGTCGGTGCCGCCCTCGGGCCCGGCCACGATCTCCATTTCCGCGCTGAACTCCGACATGAGCGGCAGCCCGAGGCCGAGGCCCGGGCTCTCGGGGCGCTCGCGCATCCCGTGGCCGTCATCGCCGATGACGATGCGCAGGTGCTCGTGGTCGAGCAGCTCCGCGTAGACGTGGATCCGGCCGGGCGGCGTGCCGGGCGGGAAGGCGTGGAGGACGACGTTGGTCGTCGCCTCGGTGATGGCCAGGCGCATCTTCTGCAGCGCCCGTGGCGTGGCGCCGGCGGCGCGGGCGTAACGGGACACGGCGCGGCGGATCGCTGGCACCGAGTCAGGGACCGCCGGCCACACACGCGCCCACGCGCCGCATTTCTGCGACGCCGGACCTCCAGAGTCGTGGTCCGTCGCTCGCACGTCAACCCTCCGTGTGCCTTTGAGGATAACCCTGGCGATATCGCGCCAAACGCCAACTTGGTCACACGACCAGGTGAACTTCACCGGCGTCGAGCGCCGTCTGCTCGCCCGCTGGGCCGTCGACGAGCAGCCGCCCGTCACCGTCGATCCCGGCCGCCCGCCCGGTTCCCGCCGCCCAGCGCACGTCGCGGCCGAGCAGGGCGTCGCGCGCGCGCCAGGCCTCGAGGATCGCGGCCTCGTCGCGCCCCAGCCACGCCTCGAGCGCGTCGAGCAGCCGCGCGAGCACCGGCTCGACGTCCCGCGGCGCCAGCCCCAGCGTCGTCGCCGTCGCGCGCAGCTCCTCGGGCAGGTCGTCGATGCGGACGGCCACGTTGAGGCCGATGCCGAGCACCGCCCAGGCCTCCTGCGGCCGGCCCTCGACCAGGATGCCCGCGACCTTGCGGTCGTCGAGCAGGACGTCGTTGGGCCACTTGATGCGGGCGTCGTCGCCGGCCACCGAGGCGACGGCGACGGCGGCGGCGAGCGGGACGAGCCGCGGCGGCCGCCGCAGGACGAGCGACATCAGCAGCGCCTGCCCGGCGGGCGCGCTCCAGCGCCGCCCCTGGCGCCCGCGTCCGGCCGACTGCTCGCCGGCGGTGACGAGCGTGCCGTGCGGCGCGCCGGCGAGCGCGAGCGTCCGCGCGCGTTCGTTGGTCGAGTCGATCGCGCGCAGGTGCAGCCGCGGTCGGCCGAGGCCGGCGCTCACCGTGCCAGCGGGCGCAGCCGCAGCTCGGCGTCGCGCGACAGGCCCAGCTCGCCCAGCGCCGAGCCGCGGTTGACGGCCAGCGCGAGGTTGCGCTGCGCGTCCTCGTAGACGAGCAGCTCGCCCGGCTCGACGTCGGCGAACGTGGAGGCGAAGCGCGCCTGCGCCACGGCGCCGCCGACGTCGACCTCGACGCGGCCGCCGAGCTTGAGCCCGGACCCCGCGAGCTGGTCGTGCGCCACGTCGAGGATGACGTTGCCGTAGCGGTCGTTGGCCAGCGCGTGAGCGACCAGGGTCCCGTCCTCCAGGCGCGCCTCGGGGAGCTCGAGGGCGACGAGCTCGTCGGGCGGGATCGGGTCGCCGGCCTCGGCCAGCGCGTCGCCCGCGGCCAGGCGGGCGGCCACCGGCGAGAAGACGTCGCGCCCGTGGAAGGTCGCCGAGACCGGCTCCAGGCGGTGGCGCGAGCGTCCGATGTCGACCGCCTCGTCCACGCCGCCGAAGCGCTCGGCCGCGAGCATGAGCAGGCCGTTGTCGGGCCCGACGAGCAGCCGCTCCTCCTCGTGGCAGCGCAGCGCGATGGCCCGCCGCCGCCCGCCGACCTCCGGGTCGACGACGGCGAGGTGCACGCCGGCCGGCATGTAGGGCAGCGACCCGCGCAACACGAGCGCGCCGGCGCGCACGTCGTGGCGGGGGATGCCGTGGGTGAGGTCGATGACGCGGACCTCCGGCGCCAGGCGCGCGATGACACCGTGGCACACGCCGACGAACTCGTCGAGCTCGCCATAGTCGGAGAGGAAGGTGAGGACGGCCACGGGCGCGCGCAAGTCCTACCATCGCGGGCCATGGAGCAGCGCGACGACACCGACGACGACCCCACCGGCCTGCCCGCCGACGCTCAGGAGGGCCGTCCGCTCGGCCCGCCCGAGGCCGAGCCGGAGGGCGAGGGCGACGCCGCCCGCGGCGACGAGGCGATGCCGGGGATCCCCACCGAGGGCGAGCCGCCGACCGCGGGCTAAGCCTGGATCTCCGATAGATCGTGGATGCGAGGCGTCCGGAGGCCGACGGCATCCGGGCGTCTCGCGCCGCGAGAATCGGTGGATCCAGGTTAAGCGGCGGCGCCGGCCGTGCCGAGCTCCGGGATGGCGCACGCCCCGCCCTCGGCGAAGCCCTGCGACCCGATGCCCAGGGCCCAGTTGAAGCGCGCGCGGTAGTTCTCCATGGCGATCACCGACGTCAGCTCGACCATCTGCGCGTCGTCGAAGTGGCGGCGCAGCTCCTCGACGACCTCGTCCGAGACGGCGACGGGCGTCGCGGACATGCCCTCGGCGTAGTCGAGGACCAGCCGCTCGAGCTCGTCGAAGGCGGGGCTCTCGCGGTGGTTGGACAGCTCGCGCATCTGCTCGGGCGGCATGCCGTCGCGGTCGACCAGGAACGCGCCGAAGTCGATGCACCACTCGCAGCCCGCCATGACCGCGGCCTTCATCTCGGCCAGCGCCTTGAGGTGCTTGGGCACGCGGCGAGCGCGCTCCGTGGCCATCTCGAAGGCGCAGTAGCCGAGCATCAGGCCGGTCTGGTGGGCGGTGACGGCGAGCGGCTCGGGCACGCGCCCGTACTCGCGGCGGCTGTAGGCGTAGACCGCACGGGCCAGCGGGCCGGCCTCGGCGGCGGACAGGGCACGAACTCGGCTCATGCCCCGCACGGTACCCCCATACGGTGCGGTCGCGAGGTCCATTCCGCGCCGCGTCTGCCGGACCAATCAGACGTGGCCGACGGCGAAGCCGACCGCGGCGACCATCGCGCCGCCGAGCGTCACCTGGATGAGCGACTGGTGCAGCGAGACGTTCTGGAAGCGCTTGCGGATCCACGCGATCAGCAGCAACTCGGCGGCGACGACCGGGTAGGCGACGCTCAGCGCGGTCCCCACGTCGGAGATGAGGAACGGCAGCGCGTGCGCGGAGCCGCCGACGAACGTCGCGACGCCCGTGATGAGTCCGCGGGCCACGGCGCCGCCGCGGCCGGTGATCGACCCGTCGTCGGACAGGCCCTCCGACAGCCCCATCGAGATCGCGGCGCCCAGCGCGGCGGCGATCCCGACGAGCAGCGCGGCACGCGAGCCCGACAGGTAGGCCGCGGCGAAGATCGGCGCCAGCGTCGAGATCGTCCCGTCGATGAGCCCGATCAGGCCAGGCTGCACGACGCGAAGCTGGAGCGCGCGGCTGTCGAGCCGGCGCCAGTCTCGCACCACCGGGATCGAGTCGGCGGTCACCGCCCGATCGTAGCAATATCTGTAGCGATTACAAATTAGTGAGCCCTACCTATTAGGGAACCCTCACAACAAGAGCTAGACTTCAGACCGTGACGACGCCAACCGACGCGATGCTCGACGCCGAGCTGACCGCGGCGCTGCGGGCGCGCGGCCACCGCGTGACGCTGCCCCGGCTCCTCGTCCACCGCCACCTGCGCCGCCGCGACGGCCACGTCACCCCGGAGCAGGTGCACTCCGAGCTGGCCCCGCAGCTGCCGAGCCTCTCGCCGGCGACGATCTACGGGACGCTCGACCTGCTCAACGAGCTGGGCTTCGTCCGCCGCGTCAGCAGGCCCCGCGGCGGCACGGTCTACGACCCCCGCGTCGAGCCCCACCACCACGTGATCTGCCGCCTCTGCGGCGGCATCCAGGACCTGGACGCCGACGTCGACAGCGCGGAGGCCGAGCGCTCGGCGCGCGCGGCCGGCTTCGCCGTCGAGCGCGGCGAGCTGCAGCTCAGCGGGATCTGCGCGGACTGCGCCCGGCTGCCGCGCTGACCGCCCCTCCCGCGTCGGCGACCAGCGCGGCGACGAGCCCGTCGGGCGTGTGCTCCGCGGCCTCGAGGTCGGGCTCGGCGCCCAGGCGGCGCAGCTCGGCGCTCGTCGCCGGCCCGATCGAGACGAGCCGCGGCCCCTCGAGGCCGCCGGCGGCCTCGGCGAAGAAGCGCACCGACGAGGCGCTGGTGAACGTCGCGTAGTCGGCACCCAGGGCGGCGGCGCGCGCCGCGGCGTCGAGCGGCTCGGCCACGGTCCGGTAGAGCGCCAGCACGTCGACCTCGGCGCCGCGCTCGCGCAGGGCGTCGGGCAGCACGTCGCGGGCCTCTTCGGCGCGGGCGATGAGCGCGCGCCCGACCGGCACGTCGCGCAGCGCGTCGACCAGCGACTCGGCCACCGAGCGCTCGGGCACCACGTCGGCCTCGACGCCGTGCTCGCGCAGCGCCCGCGCCGTCCCGGGGCCGATGACCGCGATCCGCGGGCCGGCGAGCGCGCGCGCGTCGCGGACCTCCTCGAACAGGCGGTGCACGCCGTTGGGCGAGGTCAGGCACAGCAGGTCGTAGGCCGGCAGGTCGGGCACCGCGACCGGGAGCGGCTCGATCCGGATGGCCGGGGCCTCGACGACGTCGGCGCCCAGCGCGCGTAGCCGCGCGGCGAGCGCGCTGGCCTGCGCGCGGGCGCGGGTCACCGCGACGCGCCGCCCAGCGAGCGGGCGCGCCTCGTCGAGCCACGCGAGCTCCTCGCCGAGCTCGGCGACGGCCCCGACGAGGGTGATCGACGGCGGCCGCACGCCCGCCTGCGCCGCCCGATCGGCGATCGTGCCCAGGGTGCCGTGGACCGCCCGCTGGCCCGGCAGCGTCCCGCGCTCGACGATGAC
>DASXRF010000088.1:0-1904 GCA_036506755.1 Solirubrobacteraceae bacterium
GCCGCTGGCCCGCGCCCTCGACGCACGCCTCGTCACCGAGGACCTCGGGCGGGCGATGCGCGCCGCGCTGGACGATCCACTGCCGGACTACGCGGTGCGCGCCGCGGCCGCCATCGCCCCGTTCCGCCGCGCCGCCGTCGACCGCGTCGTCGCCGAGGAGCTGCTGCCCGCGCTCCTAGGTTGAGGCCGCCGCGCGATCACGCTTGCGCAGCGGCGCGAACTCGGCCCACGGTCGGGTGTTGGCCACGTCGGCCGCCGTCAGCCACGCGCGACGCGCGGTGATGACGCCCCAGCGCACGATGCCCAGCGTGTTGACACCGTGGGCGTCGGAGTCGATGAGGATCCGCACGCCGGCCTGGGCGGCGGCGCGCGCGTGCACGTCCTTGAGGTCGCGCCGGTCCGGCGCCGAGTTGATCTCGAGCATGGTCCCGGTCCGGGCGGCCGCCTCGAAGACGCGATCGACGTCGACCGCGTAGGCCGTGCGCGTCTCGATCTTGCGGCCCGTGAGGTGGCCGATGGCGTCGACCCACGGGTGCTCGATCGCCGCGACGATCCGGTCGGTCATCTCGCGCTCGCTCATCCCGAACGACGTGTGGACCGAGGCGATGACCCAGTCGAGGTCGGCGAGGAGGTCGTCGTCGTAGTCCAGTGACCCGTCGGGGAGGATGTTGGCCTCGGTCCCCACGAGCAGCTTGAGCCCGTCGAGCTGCTCGTCGAGCGCGCGGATGCGCTCGATCTGGGCGCGCAGCTCGTCGGGCGTGACGTGGTTGCCGAACCCGTGCGTGGCCGAGTGGTCGGTGATGGCGAGGTACTCGTAGCCGCGCGCCTGCGCGGCCTGCGCCATCTGCTCGACCGTGTTGCGCCCGTCGGAGGCGACCGTGTGGCAGTGCAGGTCGCCGCGCAGGTCGTCGAGGGTGATGAGGTCGGGCAGCGCGCCGGCCGCGGCCGCCGCGAGCTCGCCGCGGTCCTCGCGCAGCTCGGGCGGGATCCACGCCATGCCGAGGCGGTCGTAGACCTCCTCCTCGGTCGCGCAGCGGTGGGTGACCCCGGTCGTGTCGTCGAGGATCCCGTACTCGGAGACGTGCAGGCCGCGGCGGACGGCCGCCTCGCGCAGCGCCATGTTGTGCTCCTTGGAGCCCGTCAGGTGCTGCAGGACGTTGCCGAACTGGTCGGGCTCGACGACGCGCAGGTCGACCGCCATGCCGGTGTGGGTGCGGGCGCGCGCGGCGTTGTCGCCCGGGGTCGAGCACGACTCGATGACGTCGAGGTCGGCGAGCACCGCGGCCAGCGCGCCCGGATCCGACGCGGTGGCGATGATGTCGACGTCCTTGACGGCGTCGGTGCCGCGGCGCGCCGAGCCGGCCAGCTCGACGCGGTCGCTGGCCGGGTGGGCGCGCAGCGCCTCGACGATGCCCTCCGCGATGGGCAGCGCCTTGTTGAGGAGCACGCGCGGGCGCGGCTGCTCGTCGACACCGGCGGCGAAGGCCTCGAGCACGGCCTCCTCGAACTTGGGCCCGAAGCCGCGCAGGGCGCGCAGGCGCTGGGTCTCCGCCGCCGTGCGCAGGTCCTCCAGCGACGCGACGCCGAGGTCCTCGTAGAGCCGGCGCGCACGCTTGGGCCCGAGGCCGGGGAGGCGGGTGAGATCGAGGAGGCCTGGTGGAAACTTCTGACGGAGCTTCTCGACCGCGGGGATGTGGCCGGTGTCGAGCAGCGCGTGGATCTTCTCCTCCAGCGTGCGCCCGATCCCAGGTAGCTGGGTGACGCGGCCTTCGCGCGTCATCGCGGCGACCGACGTCGGCGCCTCGCGCACCGACTTCGCCGCGTTGCGATAGGCGAGCACCCGGTGGACCACGGCGCCGTCGAGCTCGTAGAGGTCGGCGAGCACCGCGGCCAGCGCGCCCGGA
>DASXRF010000089.1:0-8529 GCA_036506755.1 Solirubrobacteraceae bacterium
GCTCCCGGCCGGCGCCCACACGGCGACCACGAGGACGTACCTCGTGGAGCTCAAGGCGCCACCGCTGGCCTCGTACACGGGCGGCCGGGCGGGCCTGCCGGCGACGAGCCCGAAGGCCACGGGCAATCGCAAGCTCGACACCAGCACGAGCGCCGCGAACGCCTACGAGTCCTTCCTGGCGGGCCGCGAGCGCGCCGCGCTCGAGCACGTGACCGGCGCGGCGCCGAGCGTCGACTACTCCTATCGCGCAGCCTTCGTGGGCTTCGCCGCCGAGCTGACCGCCGAGGACGCGGACGCCCTGCGCGACGCCCCCGAGGTCGCCGGCGTGTGGCCCGACGCCAAGCTGGAGACGCAGGCCGTCGATCCCGCCGACGCGACCGCCGTCAACACCGCGCTGGGCGGGGCCGGCGGCGACACGGCGGCCTACCTCGGCCTGCCGGGTGGCCTCTGGTCGGGACTCGGCGGCCCCGACCACGCGGGGGAGAACGTCGTCGTCGGCGTGCTCGACACGGGGATCACGCCGCAGCACCCGAGCTTCGCCGACACCGCGCTCGGCAACTTCGTCGGCGCCGACTACGGCCCGCCGCCGGCGAGCTTCACCGGCGCCTGCGACACCGGCGCCGATGTCACCTTCCACTGCAACAACAAGCTGATCGGGGCGCGCTTCTTCGTCCAGGGCTTCGGCCCCACGCTCGTCGCGCCGGACTCGTTCCGCTCGCCCCGCGACGACGACGGCCACGGGACGCACACGGCCTCCACGGCCGCGGGCAACTTCGGCGTGGACCCGAGCATCGGCGGGCGCACCTTGGGCGTCGACCTGATCTCCGGCATCGCGCCCCGCGCGCGCACCGCCGCCTACAAGGTCTGCTGGGTCGGCGGCGACGTCTCCGACGGCTGCGCGATGTCGGACTCGATCGCGGCGATCGACCAGGCGGTCCGCGACGGCGTCGACGTCATCAACTACTCGATCGGCGGCGGGACGTCGAACGTGATCGACCCGGTCGAGCTCGCGTTCCTGGGCGCGTCGGACGCCGGGGTGTTCGTCGCGAACGCGGCGGGGAACGCCGGGCCCGGGGCCGGCACCGTCGGGACGCCGACGACCATGCCGTGGCTGACCTCGGTGGGCGCCGACAACCCGGCGCGCACCTTCCAGGCGACCGCGAGCATCACCCCGGCCGCCGGCACGCCGTTCGACATCACCGGCGCCTCGGTGACGGCGCCGCTCGGCGCCACGGCGATCGTCGACGCGGCGAGCTCCGCGCGGCCGGGGGCCGGCGCGGCCGACGCCGAGCTGTGCAAGGGCAACGCGCTGGACCCGACGCTGACGGCCGGCAAGGTGGTGCTGTGCAAGCGCGGCGGCAACTCGCGGATCGACAAGTCGCGCAACGTCGAGACCGCCGGCGGCCTCGGGATGATCCTCTACAACACGCAGCCCGGCCAGGACGTCGACGACGACACGCACTTCGTCCCCGCAGTCCACGTGTCGGACGGCGACGGGCAGCGGGTCAAGGCGGCGATCGCGGTGGGCCCGGCCACGGCGAGCATCGGCGAGGGCACGGCCGCGCAAGGCCTGCCGCGCGCGCTGGCCTCGTTCTCCTCGCGCGGCCCGCAGACCGCCTTCCCCGACCTCACCAAGCCCGACGTCACCGCGCCCGGCGTCAACATCCTCGCGGGCAACACGCCGGCGCCGTCGTTCGACACCGGCCTGCCTGCGGGTGAGCTCTTCCAGGTCCAGTCGGGCACCTCGATGGCCACGCCCCAGGTCGCCGGCGCCGGGGCCCTGCTCGAGCAGGCGCACCCGGGCTGGACGCCCGCCGAGATCAAGTCCGCGCTGATGACGACCGCGCGGGCGAACGTCCTCGAGGACGGCAGCACGCCGGCCACGCCGTTCGACGCCGGCTCGGGCGAGATCGACCCCAGCGCGGCCGCCTCGCCCGGGCTCGTCCTCGACGCCGGCAGCGCCGACTACGCGCGCTTCGTCGCGTCGCAGCAGACCGCCACCGACCTGAACCTCCCCTCGATCGCCGCGTCCAAGGTGGCCGGCCGCCTGCGCACCCTGCGCACGGTCACGTCGGTGGACGGCGCCGCACGCCACTGGGACGCGGCGTTCCGGGTGCCGGGCTTCGAGGGCTCGGTGACCGCCGCGGAGACCGGGTCGAGCGCCTTCGACATCGCCCCCGGCGCGACGCAGCAGCTCGTGATCTCGGCGCTGGTGACCACGGCCCCGCTGGACCGCTACGCCTTCGGCGAGGTGACGCTCACGAGCGGAGCGACGACGCTGCGCATCCCCGTCTCGCTGCGCCCGATCGAGCTCGCCGCGCCCGCGGCGATCAGGGTGACCGCCGACCGGTCGGCGGGCACCACGACGATCCCGGTCGACATCGGCTTCGCCGGGACGTTGCGCGGCCTCGCGTGGGGACTGGCCGCGCCGGTCGTCCGGTCCGGCGAGCAGATCCAGACCGACCCCGCCGGCGCGCCCGATCCCAACGCGCCGTCGCCGTCGCTCAAGATCTACGACGTCGACGTGCCGGCGGGGGCGCAGCTGCTCTCCGGGCGCATCTCGAACGCCGGTCCGGCGACCAACCTCGACCTCTTCCTGTTCCGCGACGGGGACGGCAACGGGATCTTCCGCCCCGGCGAGCTCGTCGACCGCTCGGCGGGCGCGGCCGCCGACGAGGCGGTGACCGAGGTCCTCCCGGCGCCGGGCCACTACCGGTTCGCCGTCCTCGGCTCCCGGACCCAGTCGCCCTCGACCTACGACTTCACCACGTGGCTGGCGGACGACGCCCGGCCCGACGACCCGGCCGGCGGACCGGGCATCGCGCTGACCGGCGACCCGTTCGCCGTCGCGATCGGCCAGAGCCTGCCGGCGACCCTGGCCTGGTCGGGGGTCGACGCCAAGGGGCTGTACCTCGGGCTGGTGACCTTCCACGACTCGTCCGCGCCGAGCCGCGACGACGTCCGCGCGTCGACGATCGTCGAGCTGACCAAGAGCGCGGACACCACGTCGGCAGCGAGCGCCGCGCCGGCACCGCCGGCGGCGGCGGCCGCGCCCCCGCGCCTGCTCTCGGTCTCGCGGCTGGTCACCCGGCTGAAGCGCGGGCGGCTGGCGCTGCACCTCGTCCTCGCCCGCCGGGCGACGGTGACGGTCAGCATCCGGCGCGGCAAGCGCGTCGTGTTCAGGCTGCGCCGGCGAGCGCTGCCGGCCGGGCGGCGGGTCCTGCGGCTGCGCGTCGGCCACCGCCTGCGCCGCGGCCGGGTCTACCGCATGACGGTCAGGGCGAGCAGCGGGCGCGCGCACGCCGGGCGCACCCTGACCTTCCGGGTCCGCTGATGTGTCACGACCAACAAAAAACGGCACGAGAGCCGCGTATTTCCGTATGCTCGGCGCTCGCCCGCAACGTCACGGAGGATGAATGGGCAGGCGATCTGGACTAGCGTCCGCACTCGCGGCGATCGTTGCCGCCGGACTGCTGCCGGCGGCCGCGCACGCCGCCACGCCGAAGACCTACATCGTGCAGCTCAAGGCCGCGCCGCTGGCGTCCTACACGGGCGGCAAGCGAGGCCTCTCGGCGACCAGCCCGAAGGTGACGGGCCGGCGCAAGCTCGACACCAGCACGAGGGCGGCCCAGGCCTACTCCTCCTACCTCGCCGGCCGCGAGCGCGCCGCGCTCTCGCGCGCGCCCGGCGGCGCGCCGACCGTCGAGTACAACTACCGCGCCGCCTTCGCCGGCTTCGCCGCCCGGCTGACGCACGCCCAGGCCGCCGCGCTGCGCCAGGCCCCCGAGGTCGCGCGCGTCTGGCGCGACGCGAAGGCCAAGACGCAGGCCGTCGATCCCAACGACCCGACCCAGGTCGAGGCCGCGCTCGACGGGCCCACCGGCGACACCCCCGCCTACCTCGGGCTCCCGCACGGACTGTGGGGCAGCCTCGGCGGTCCCGACGACGCCGGCGAGGGCGTCGTCGTGGGCGTCCTCGACACCGGCATCACCCCCCAGCACCCGAGCTTCGCGGACTCCGGCAACGGCTTCGTGGGGCCGGCCTTCGGGCCCAAGCCGGCGTCGTTCACGGGCGTCTGCGACAAAGGCGACGACCCGACGTTCAAGTGCAACAACAAGCTCGTCGGCGCGCACTTCTTCGTCGACGGGTTCGGCGCGGCCAACGTCGCGCCCGACTCGTTCCTCTCGCCCCGCGACGACGACGGCCACGGCACGCACACCGCCTCGACCGCGGCGGGCAACTTCGGCGTCGACCCGAACATCGGCGGGCGCACGCTCGGCGTGAACCTGATCTCGGGCATCGCGCCCCGCGCGCGCGTCGCCGCCTACAAGGTCTGCTGGGTCGGCAACGGTGTCGCCGACGGGTGCGCGAACTCCGACTCGCTCGCGGCGATCGACCAGGCCGTCAAGGACGGCGTCGACGTCATCAACTACTCGATCGGCGGCACGACGTCGAACCTCATCGACCCCGTCGAGTTCGCCTTCCTGGGCGCCTCCGACGCCGGCGTGTTCGTCGCCAACTCGGCCGGCAACGACGGGCCGGACGCCGGGACGGTCGGCACGCCGACCACCGTGCCCTGGCTGACGTCCGTCGGCGCCGACAACGCCGCGCGGACCTTCCAGGGAACGGCGACCATCACCCCGCCCGTGGGCTCGCCGTTCACGATCACCGGCGCCTCGGTGACCGCCGGCCTGGCCTCCCACGGCGTCGTCGACGCCGCCGCCGCGGCGGCGGCCGGCGCCGACCCGGCCGACGCCGAGCGCTGCTTCGTCGACACGCTGGACCCGGCGAAGGTGACGGGCAAGATCGTGCTGTGCAAGCGGGGCGTCAACCCGCGCATCGAGAAGTCCAAGAACGTCAAGGACGCCGGCGGCGTCGGCATGATCCTCTACAACGCCGACCCCGCCCAGGACCTCGACAACGACACCCACTTCGTCCCGGCGGTCCACGTCTCCAACGCCGACGGGCTGGAGGTCAAGAAGGCGATCGCGGCCGGGACGACGACGGCGAGCATCGCCGCGGGCGGCGCCGCGCTGGGCACGCCGCGCGTCCTCGCCGCGTTCTCGTCGCGCGGGCCGCAGACGGCGGTCGCCGACATCCCCAAGCCGGACGTCACCGCCCCCGGCGTGAACATCCTCGCCGGCGACACGCCGGCGCCCTCCGCGAACACCGGCCTGCCGACCGGCGAGCTGTTCCAGTCGCAGTCGGGCACGTCGATGTCCTCGCCGCAGGTCGCCGGCGCCGGCGCGCTGCTCACCGACGCGCATCCCGACTGGACGCCCGCCGAGATGAAGTCGGCGCTGATGCTGACGGCCAACCCCAACGTCAAGCTCGAGGACGGCACCACGCCGGCCACGCCGTTCGACGCGGGCTCCGGCGAGATCGACCCCACGGCGGCTGCGTCGCCCGGGCTCGTCCTCGACGTCGGGACCAACGACTACATCCGCTACGTCGACTCGCAGGACCCGACGGTCTTCGGCGACGGCCAGGACCCGATCGCCCCGAGCGACCTCAACCTCGCGGCGATCTCCAACGCGAAGGTCGCGGGCACGTTCCGGACGGTGCGCACGCTCACCTCGGTCGACGGCGCGCCGCGCCACTGGGACGCGGCGATCAGCGTGCCCGGCTTCGACGCGTCGGTGACGGCCGCGGGCACGGGCGCGAGCGCGTTCGACATCGCCCCCGGGGCCACGCAGCAGATCGTCATCTCCGCCCAGGCGACGACGGCGGCCCTCGACCAGTACGCCTTCGGCACGCTGACGCTGACCGGCAGCGGGACGACCCTGCACATGCCGGTCTCGCTGCGCGCGATCGCGATCTCGGCGCCCGAGACCGTCAAGGTGACCGCCGACCAGTCGGCCGGGAGCACGACGATCGCCGTCAAGGCGGGCTTCGCCGGCGCGCTGACCGGCGTGGGCTTCGGCCTCGCCGCGCCCGACACGAAGGCGGGCGAGCAGGTGACGACCGACCCGCTCGGCGCCCCCGACCCCAACACGCCCTCCCCGTCGAACAAGGTCTACGACGTCGACGTGCCGGCGGGCGCCCAGCTGCTCTCGGGGCGCATCTCCAACGCCGACGGCGACGCTGACCCGAACACGGACCTCGACCTCTACCTGTTCCGTGACGCCAACTCCGACGGGGCGTTCGGACCAGACGAGCTGGTCGACGTCTCGGCGAGCGCGATCGCCGACGAGGGCGTGACCGAGGTCAGGCCCGACGCCGGCCACTACCGCTTCGTCATCGTGGGCTTCACCACGCGCGAGCCGTCGACGTACGACTTCTCGACCTGGCTCGTCAACGACGCGACGCCCGACGACCCGTCCGGCGGCCCGGGCATCGCCGTGACCGGCGACCCGTTCTCGGTGGGCATCGGCCAGACGGTGGACGCGACGCTCGCCTACTCCGGCGTAGACCGCAAGGGCCTCTACCTCGGCCTGGCGACGTTCCACGACTCGTCCTCGCCGACCGCCGAGAACACGCGCGCCGCGTCCGTCGTGGAGCTGAACAAGACGGCCGACACGACGAGCGCGCCCGCGGCCGGCCCGGCCCCGGCGGCGACCCCCGCGCGACCGAGCGGCGCGCACTCCTCCTCGCGGCGCCTGGCGCTCGCGCGCCTGCGCGCGCGGCTGCGGCGCGGGATCTTGAGCCTGCGCGTCGACCTCTCTCGCAAGGCCACGGTCGCCGTCCGCATCCGGCGCGGCAAGCGCACGGTGTACCGAGCCACCCGGCGCGGCGTGCCCGCCGGACCGCGGACGCTGCGCCTGCGCGTCGGCAAGCGGCTGCGGCACGGCAGGGCGTACCGGATCACGGTGACGGCGTCGATCCGCCACTCCAGCGTGCGGCGGAACCTGACGTTGAAGGTTCCCCGCTAGTGGGCGCGTCCACTAGTCCAGCCGCTCGTACGCGGGGAGCGTGAGGAACTCGACGAAGTCCTCGCCGGTCAGGGCGACGGACTCGAAGAGCTCACGCGACTCGCGCGGGCGGCCATGCGTCTCGAACCACTCGTCGTCGCCGATCTCCGAGCGGATGCGCTCGAGCTCCTCGCCCTCCAGCGCGCGGACGAGCTCGGGCGTCACCGTGCGGCCGTCGTCGAGCGTCGCGCCGTGGCGGATCCACTGCCAGACCTGCGAGCGCGCGATCTCGGCGGTCGCCGCGTCCTCCATGAGCCCGTAGATCGCCGCGGCCCCGTTGCCGCGCAGCCACGAGGAGATGTACTGGATGCCGACGTTGACGTCGTTGCGCAGCCCCTCCTCGGTGATCGCGCCGGGCGTCGCGGCGAGGTCGAGCAGCTCGGCCGCCGTCACCTGCACCTCCTCGCGCTGCCGGTCGAGCTGGTTGGGGCGCTCGCCGAGCACCTTGTCGAACTCCTCGGTGGCGACGGGGACGAGGTCGGGGTGCGCGACCCAGGTGCCGTCGAAGCCGTCGCCCGCCTCGCGCTCCTTGTCGGCCCGCACGCCGGCGATCGCCTTCTCGTTGGCCTCGGGGTCGCGGCGGCTGGGGATCAGCGCGGCCATGCCGCCCATCGCGTGCGCGCCGCGGCGGTGGCAGGTCTTGACGAGCAGCTCGGTGTAGGCGCGCATGAACGGCACCGTCATCTTCACGTCGTTGCGCTGGGGCAGCACCATCTCGGGCCGCTCGCGGAAGGTCTTGATCGCCGAGAAGATGTAGTCCCAGCGCCCGGCGTTGAGGCCCGCCGAGTGCTCGCGCAGCTCGTAGAGGATCTCCTCCATCTCGAAGGCCGCGGGCAGGGTCTCGATCAGCACGGTGGCGCGCACGCTGCCGCGGTCGATGCCGAGCACGTCCTGGCAGTGGCAGAAGACGTCGTTCCACAGCCGCGCCTCGAGATGGCTCTCCATCTTGGGGAGGTAGAAGTACGGCCCGCGGCCCCTGTCGAGCAGGCGGCGCGCGTTGTGGAACAGGTACAGCCCGGCGTCGAGGAAGGCGCCCGTGATCGGCTGCCCGTCGACGAGGACGTGCTTGTCGTGCAGGTGCCAGCCGCGCGGGCGCACGAGCAGCGTGGCGACCCTGTCGCCCAGGCGGTACTCGCGGCCGTCGGGGCCGGTGAACTCGATCGTGCCCTCGATCGCGTCGGCGAGGTTGACATGCCCGCCGGCGACGTTGGCCCACGTCGGCGACAGCGAGTCCTCGAAGTCGGCCATGAAGCCGCGGGCCCCGGAGTTGAGCGCGTTGATGATCATCTTGCGGTCGACGGGGCCGGTGATCTCGACGCGGCGGTCCTCGAGGCCGGGCGCGGGCGGGGCGACCGACCAGTCGCCCTCGCGCACCTCGCGCGTCTCGGGGAGGAAGTCGAGCGTCTCGCCGGCCGCCCAGCGCGCCCGGCGCTGCGCGCGCGCCTGGAGCAGCTCGCGCCGGCGCGCCCCGAAGCGGCGCTCGAGCTCGGCCGCGAAGGCCAGCGCCTCGCCGCTGAGGACCTCGGCCTGGCGGCCCTCGGGCGGGCGCGTGAGCTCGACTCCGGCGGCGGCGGTGGTGGTCATGGCTTCAGGGGCCTCCCGGTCAGCGACGCGTGCA
>DASXRF010000090.1:0-1986 GCA_036506755.1 Solirubrobacteraceae bacterium
CGGTCGACGCGATCGTGCACGTGTCGCGGCATACGAACGGCGCGCGCCGCGTGGACGCGATCGGAGAGCTTGCCGACGGCCACGACGTCCTCGACGTCTGTCCGCTGTTCGAGCGCCGCGGGGGCGAGCTCGCACCGGCCGGCGCGCCGGCGCGCCCGCCGCGGCGAACCGGCGTACCGGCGCCCGACGCGTCGTGGTTCCGATGCTGAGCCTGGCGCTGGCCGTCGCCGGCCCGCTCGCCGTCGCAGCGCTGGTGGCTGCCGCCCGGCGCGCGAATGCCGCCGAACGAGCCCGCGCCCTGGGCAGGGCCGAGCGGTGGCGTCTACCGGCCCGAGTGCGGCCGCGGGTCGAGCGGGCGCTGGCCGACGCCGATCTCGCGATCGAGCCCGAGCCCGCCGTCGAGCTGTGGGTGGGCACCGCGGCGGCCGCCGGTCTCGTCGCGGTGGCGGTCTCGCCCGGGCTCGTGCCGCCGGCGGTGCTCCTCGTCGCGGTAGGCGCGCCCGCCGGCCTCTGGGTGCTGCGAACCCGAGCGCGCCGGCGCTACACGGCGGCGCTTCCGCTCGCGCTCGAGCAGATCGCCGCGCACCTGCGCGGCGGCGGGACGGTCGCGCACGGCGTGCGGGCGCTCGCCGACGGCGACGGGCCGCTCGCGTCCGACCTCCGCCGCGTGCGGGCGCGCGCCGATCTCGGCGTCGGCCTCGCCGAGGCGCTGGTGGCGTGGCCGGTCGAGCGCAACGTCGGCGACGTGCGAGCCGTCGCCGGCGCGCTGGCGGTGGCCGAGACGCTCGGGGGTCGTAGCGCGCATGCGCTCGACGGCCTCGCCGCGTCGCTGCGTGATCGCATCGGCGCCGGTGCCGAGGCGCGCTCGCTGTCGGCGCAGGCGCGCCTGTCGGCGGTCGTCGTTGGCGCGTGCCCGCTCGTGTACCTCGTGTTCTCGGCGCTCGTCGACCCGGGGTCGGTCGGCCTCCTCGTGGGCACGGGAACCGGCCGAGTGTGCCTGGGGCTCGGGTTGCTCCTCGAAGCTGTCGCGGCCCTCTGGATGCGGCGCATCCTCGACTCGGCGGAGGCCGCGTGACGGCGTCGCTCGCGACCGTCGCGCGCTGCCTCCTCGGTCTGGCGTGGGGAGCGCTGGCGGCGGCCCCCTTGGTCCTGCGGGCCCGCCGCCGGCGCGTCGGTGAGCGTCTCGACCCGCTGCGGACATCGCGTCCGGTTCCCGCCGCCCCCCGGGCAACCGTGCGACGCATCCTGTCGCGGGTGGAGGGGAGCCCTGTCGGTCGGGTGCTCCTCGGGTTGCGGGCCCGACGCCGCTCCCGCCGCGACGACGCCGGGCTCACTGCCGAGCTCCCCGTCACCCTCGACCTGCTCGGTGTCGCGGTCGACGCCGGTTGCACGCCGTACCTAGCCGTCGACGTCGCGCTGCGGTGGGCGCCGCCGGCGATGGCCACGCGACTAGCCGACGTGCGCGGCGCGTGCGCGCTCGGTGCGACCTTCGCCGACGCCCTCGACGACCTCGCGGCCCACGCCCCGCGCCTGCGTCCGCTGGCGGACGCGCTGCTTGCTTCCGACCGGCTCGGCGCGCCCGTCGCTCCCGCGCTCGCCCGGCTGTCCGCCGAGCAACGCGCCGAGCTGCGCCGCCGCGCCGAGACGCACGCCCGCCGCGTGCCGGTGCGGCTCCTCTTTCCCCTGGTGTTCGTCGTCCTGCCCGCGTTCGGGCTCCTCACGGTCGTCCCGACCCTGCTGGCCGGCTTCTCCCGCATGTAGGCGCTTCCCTCGAACCATGCCATCTCTCATCGTTCCTGGTCAGGAGGCAACCATGCTCCGTCGAATCGCGCGCAGATTGCGGGTCGAGGTCGGGCAGACCACGGCCGAGTACGCGCTCGTCATCCTCGGCGCCGCCGCGATCGGCGCCCTGCTCATCGCCTGGGCCACGAAGAGCCACGCCATCGGCAAGCTCTTCGACGAGGTCATCGAGAAAGTCCTGCCCTG
>DASXRF010000091.1:0-3077 GCA_036506755.1 Solirubrobacteraceae bacterium
GACGCGGGGGCCATGGCCCGCCGGCTGGCCGGCGCGCTGCGCGCCACGCGCGTGTCGGCCGTCAGCGTCCGGCGGGTCTTCTACCGGCCCGGCCGCCGGATCTCCGTCCGCTACGCCGCCCCGACCGCCGACGGTACGGGACCGCCTCAGGAGCTGGTCGCGGTCGCCGACGCCGGGCGCGATCTCGAGGCGCTCGTCGAGCGGACCCTCGCGGCGCGCCGAGCCCGGCTCCCCGGCGACCTCGGCTACGACCCGGAGCTCCGCGTCATGGTCGCGCGCGCGCCGGCCGATCCGTGGATGCCCGTCCTCGCGCGCGAGGACAGGCTCCGGGACTGCGCGCGCGCCGGCGGCGCCACGGTCGCCGATGACGACGTCTCGCTGCTCCTGCACTTCAAGCCCGGCGAGCAGGCGGTGGTGCGCCTCGGCGCCTGCGTGTTGAAGGCGTACGCCCGGCCCGCCGCGTTCGAGGCCGCGTCCAGCGCGCTGCGCCTCATGTCGACGCAGCGCGACGTGCCGACCGCGCAGCACCTCGCGAGCATCCGCGCCGAGCGCGTCACCGTGCAGGAGCTGCTGCCCGGCGTCGAACCGCTCGACGCGCTCGCCGTGGCGCCGCCGGCGGGGGAGCTGCTCCGGCGGCTGCACGGCCTCGAGCTTGCGCCGGCGCGCGACCTCCCCGCCGCCCATCTCGTCCGGCGCGCCGCCCGCAGCGGCGACCTGCTCGCGACGCTCGTGCCCAGCCTGGCCAAGCGGTTCAACCGGCTCCTCGGGCGACTGCGCGACACCCTGCCCGACGCCGTCCCGGTGCCGGCGCACGGCGGCTATCACCATCGCCAGCTGCTCGTCGACGGCGACCGGGCGTCCGTGATCGACGTCGACGGGCTGTGCCTGGCGGCGCCCGCCTTCGACCTCGCCACCTACGCGGCCGGCGCCATCACCGGCGGCGACGACGACGTGGCCGGCGCTCACGCCCTGCTCGACGCGCTGCTCGCCGGCTACGGCGAGCCGCCCGCGGTCCTCGGCTGGCACCTCGCCGTTCTCGCGCTGGCGCGCACGACCCAGCCGTTCAGGCACTTCAGCGGCGACGACTACCCCGAGCGCATCGAGCGGTTCCTCGGGACGGCCGAGGCCCTCGTCGAGCTTCAGGCGAGCCCCTTGTCGCGCAGCTCGCGCAGCGCGCCCTCGCGCTTGGGCAAGTCCGCCAGGTCCATGCCGCGCAGCACCGGCGGCGCCTTGGTGAACTGGACGTCGCCGTAATCGACGACCTGCACGTGGTTGCCCCAGGGGTCGCGGAAGTTGAGCCGCGGCGGGGGTGAGGTGCTCACGCCGGCGTCGGCGAGCGCCGCGCGGACGGCGTCCTTGTCGTCGACGACGAGGCCGAAGTGGCGCGACTCGTCGCGCGGCTGCGCGCGGCCTTCGGAGAGCGCGAGGAACTGGTCGCCCATGTCGATGAACGCCATGCCCGGCTCGCGCTCGACGAGCCGGACGTCGAAGATCGCGCCGTAGAAGGCGAGCGCCCGCTCGAGGTCGTCGACCTCGAGCGCGACGTGGTTGATCCCGACGAGGCGCGCGCGTGCCGTCACGCCGGCAAGTGTTGCGCACGCGGGATCTAGGCTCCGCCGGATGGCCGAGGAGCGCCGCACCAGTCCCGTCGAGCTGCTGTGGGACCTCGTCTTCGTCTTCGCCGTCACGCAGGTCACGACCCTGCTGTCCCACGACCTCTCGTGGGCGGGGTTCGGGCGCTCGATGCTGGTCCTCGCGCTCGTGTGGTGGGCGTGGTCGGCCTTCGTGTGGGCGGCCAACGCCCAGGACACGGACTCGGCGACGCTGCGGGCGATCCTCTTCGCGGCGACCCTGCTGATCTTCATCGCCGGCCTCGCCCTGCCCGAGGCCTTCGGCGACGAGGCGATGCTGTTCGCGCTGACCTACGCCGGCGTGCGCTTCATGCACCTCGCCCTCTACGCGGACGCGTCGCGCAAGGGCAACGCGTCATGGGCGGCGATCGCCGGCTTCGCGCTGACCGTGACGATCGGCATGGCGCTCCTGGTCGCCGGCGCGCTGGCGGACGAGTCGGCGCGCGTCGCGCTGTGGACGGCGGCCGCGGCGATCGACTACGCCGGTCCGGCCTGGCTCACGCGCGAGCGCCTGCGCGGGCTCCAGCAGGTCGCCGTGGCCCATTTCGCCGAGCGCTACAGCCTGTTCGTGATCATCTGCCTCGGCGAGTCGATCGTGGCCATCGGCGTGGGGGCGGGCGGGCGCCCGATCGACGGCGAGCTGGTGACCGCGGTGTCGCTCGCGCTGCTCATCACGCTCGAGCTGTGGTGGACGTACTTCGACAACTTCGCCGCGACCGCCGAGGACCGCCTGCGCGCCCATCCCGACCCGGTCCTGGCGGCCGCTGACGCCTACAGCTACCTCCATCTCGTGCTCGTCGCGGGCATCATCGTGTTCGCTGTCGGCGTGAAGATCGCCGTGCACGGCGTCGACGAGCCGCTCGACGACGCGGCGCGCCTCGCGCTGTGCGGCGGGGTCGCCGCGTACCTCGCCGGGCACGCGGCGTTCCGCGCGCGGATGGTGGGCTCGGTCGGCGTGGGCAAGCTCGTCGCGGCCGGCGTGGTGCTCGTCGTGTTCGCGGCCGGCGGCGCCCTGCCGGCCTGGGCGGTGGCGGGAGCGGTCAGCGCGGTGCTCGCCGTCCTGTGCGTGACCGAGACGACCGCCGAGCGGCGCGGGCGCGGCGTGGCCGCGGCCCGCTACGCCGCCTCCGAGTAGGCCGGCTCCGCCCCGGCGAGCTGCGGCTCGGCCTCGTGCGGGCGCAGCAGCGTCACCGCGAGGGCGATCGCGGCGACCACGAGCCCGGCGCCGATGCCGAACGCGAGGTGGTAGCCGCCGGTCAGCGCCGACGCGGTGGAGTCGCCGCCCGCCAGCAGGCCCTCGCTGCGGTCCGTCGACAGCGTCGCGAGCACGGCCAGGCCGAGCGCGCCGCCGACCTGCTGCGTCGTGTTGACCAGGCCCGAGGCCAGGCCGGCGTCGCTCGGCGAGGCGCCCGACATCGCGAGCGTCATCAGCGCCGGGAACGACAT
>DASXRF010000092.1:0-3638 GCA_036506755.1 Solirubrobacteraceae bacterium
CGACGACCTGTGTCAAGAGACCAGTCGCTGGACGAGCCGCACGGCGTCGCCCACGCCCTTGATCGGCTTGAGCTCCTCGTCGGCGATCTGGATGCCGTAACGGTCCTCGAGCGCCTTGACCAGCTCGACGAGCTCGAGCGAGTCGACGTCGAGGTCGGCCCACTGCTGCTCGAGGGTCGCCTCCTCGGCGCCGGGCACCTTCATCGCGGCGAGCTGGCCGCGGATCTCGTCGAGGACCTGGTCGTCGGTCAGGGTCGTGGTCATGGGTGTTCTCCTTTCAGGCGCTCAGCGCGCCGTCGATGGTCAGCGTCGTGCCGTTCACGTAGGCGGCGTCCTCGGAGACGAGGAAGCTCACCGCCGCGGCGACCTCCTCGGGCCGCCCGGCGCGCCGCGCCGGGACGTGCTCGACGATCGCGTCCGCGATGTCGGCGGTCATGTCGGTCTCGATGACCCCGGGCGTCACCGCGTTGCAGGTGATGCCGCGGCGCGCCATCTCGCGGGCGACGACCTTGGTGAAGCCGACCAGCCCGGCCTTCGAGGCGGCGTAGTTGGCCTGCCCGGGGTTGGCGCGCAGGGCGACGACGCTCGAGACGTTGACGATCCGCCCCCAGCGCGCGGCCAGCATCGAGTCCAGCGCGCGCTTGGTGCAGTGGAACGCGCCGTCAAGGTTGGTGTCGAGCACGGTGCGCCACTGGTCGTGCGACATGCGGATGGCCAGGCCGTCGTCGCGCACGCCCGCGTTGTTGACGAGAACGAGCACCGGGCCATGCTCGGCCTCGATGGCGTCGAAGGCGGCGGCCACCTGCTCCGGATCGCGCACGTCGCAGCCGGTCGAGCGGCCTAGCGTCGCCGTCGTCCAGCCGTCGGCGCGCAGGCGCTCGGCGACGGCAGCGCCGATTCCGCGCGTGCCGCCGGTGACGACCGCGCAGCCTTGTTCAAGCGCAGACATGCACGCGCTCCTTCCAGCTCATCACGCCGGCGCCCCAGACGAAGCCGGCGCCGAAGGCGGCGAGGGCGATCCGCGCGCCGGGCCGCAGGCGCCCGTCGCGCTCGGCCTGCCACAGCGCGAGCGGGATCGACGCCGAGCTCGTGTTGGCGACGCGGTCGACGTCGATGATCACCTTCTCGGGGGGTAGCCCGAGCTCGGCGGCCGCGGCCTCGATGATCCGCGCGTTGGCCTGGTGGGCGACGAAGGCGTCGAGGTCGTCGACCCCGAGGGCGCAGCGGGCGAGCGCGGCGCGGGTCGCCTCGGCCATCCGGCGCACCGCGTGGCGGTAGACCTCGGGGCCGTTCATGCGCAGTTTCCGCTCGTCGCGCGCGGCGTACAGCAGGCCGGCGTGCTCGGGCGAGCAGCCGAAGCTGAACGCCGCGCAGCCCAGGTCGAGGTCGCCGCCGGCGACGACCACGGCGCCGGCCCCGTCGCCGAAGAGCACGGCGGTCGAGCGGTCGTCGTGGTCGGTGATGCGGCTGAGCGCCTCGGCGCCGCAGACCAGCACGCACGACGCGCGGCCGGACTCGACGAGCGCGCTGGCCTCGTCGAGCGCGACGAGGAACCCGGCGCATGCGGCGTTGAGGTCGAGCGCGGCGAGCGGCTCGCAGCCGAGCAGGCCGGCGACCGCCGGGGCGAGGCCGGGCGTCACCTGGTCGGGGGTGATCGTCGAGACGATGACGCGGTCGACCTCGCTCGCGCTCCGCCCCGCGTCGGCGAGGGCCTCGGCGCACGCGGCGGCGGCCAGGCGCGCGAGCGAGTCGTCGCCGTTGAGGCGCCGGCGGACGCGGATGCCCGTGCGCCGGACGATCCACTCGTCGGAGGTCTCCAGGCGCGCGGCGAGGTCGTCGTTGGTGATGAGCTGCTCGGGCAGGGCGGCGCCGACGCCGAACACCCCGGCCCTCATGCGGCCACCTGTCTGAGCGTGCGCTTGACGAGCCCGGTCAACACCCGGCCGGGGCCGAGCTCGACGAAGTCCTCGGCGCCGGTCTCGCGCAGCGCGAGCACTGTCTCGCGCCAGCGCACCGGCCGCAGGAGGTTGGCCACGAGCTCGTCGCGGACGTCGAAGAACGGGTGCGCGGTGCCGTTCGAGTAGACCGGGAAGCGGGGCGTCCGGACCTCGACGGCGGCGAGCGCGTCGTGCAGCGCATCGGCGGCGCTCGCCATCAGGGGCGAGTGGAAGGCGCCGGAGACGTCGAGCCGCCGCGCGCGCGCATCGGTGCGCGCCTCGGCCTCGGCGAGTGCGTCGATGGCGCCCGACAGGACCAGCTGGCCGGGCGCGTTGTCGTTGGCGACTGTGAGCCCGAGCTCGGCCGCCAGCGCGCGGACGGCCTCCTCGTCGCCGCCGAGCAGGGCCGTCATGCCGCCGGGCGGGGCGGCGGCCATCGCCTCGCCGCGGACGCGCACGACGTTCAGCGCGTCCTCGAAGGCGAGCGCCTCGGCCGCGACGAGCGCGGCGTACTCGCCCAGCGAGTGGCCGGCGGCGGCGATGACGCCCTCGGGCCGCTCGCGCTCCCAGGCGGCGACCGAGCACAAGAACAGCGCCGGCTGCTGGAAGCGGGTGCCCTCGTCCAGGCGGGCGAACGGATCGAAGCCCAGGAGCTCCAGGCCGCGCTCGAGCGCCGGCGTGCCGCGCAGGCCGGTCTCCATGCCCTCGGCATGGCTGCCCTGCCCTGGGAAGAGGACGGCGATCCGTTCCACGGGCGCTATCCAACACCGCAAGTGCAGCGGCGCTACGCCGGTTCGACGATTTCTTCCCGAACGTCAACCGAACAGGAGTAGCGTTGGGCCGCGGGGAGTGTCCCCGCGCCGCCACACAGGAGGTCCTCCCCGATGACCGCCCCGCTCCGTGGGGCCGCGGCCGGTTTCCTGGTCGCGCTGGTCGCGACCGTCGCTCCCGCCACCGGCTCGGCCATGCCCGTCTTCGACGTGGCCGCGACGGTCTCGGCGCCCTCGCACTCCCTCCTCGCCCTGCGCTCGCCCGCCGCGCTGCCCACGCCTGCACCGTGCGAGCAGCCCGGCCCGCCCGATTGCCCGCCGGTCGACCAGCCCGGCCCGCCGACCGACCCCGGCCCGCCGGACCACCACCCCAACCCGCCGACCGACCCCAACCCACCGACCGACCCCGGTCCGCCGGTCGACCTGCCCAACCCGCCCACCGACCCCAACCCGCCGACCGACCCCGGTCCGCCCGCCGACCAGCCCAACCCGCCGGTCGACGAGCCCAACCCGCCCACCGACCCCAAACCGCCGGTCGACCAGCTCAACCCGCCGATCCAGCCGAATCCGCCGGTCGACCCCAACCCGCCGATCCAACCGAATCCCCCGGTCGACCCCAACCCGCCGACCGACCCCAGCCCGCCGGCCCACCACGCCAGCCCGCCGGTGAGCGACCCCACGGTCGAGCCCGGCCCGCCGGTCGACGCTCCCGGCCCGGTGAGCGATCCGGTCGCCGGCCTGGCCGCGCCGATCGTCGCCGACCCGACTCCCACGCCGCACGGCTCCGCCGGTCCGCCCGGCGGCGATGACGACCATGGGAACCGGCGCGACCCGCCGCGCGACGACTCGCACGGCGACGACTACCAGGGCGACCATCCCTCCCGCGAGGATCGCCCCAGCCGCGGCAACGACCACGGCGACGACGACAAGG
>DASXRF010000093.1:0-2791 GCA_036506755.1 Solirubrobacteraceae bacterium
CTGAGCGAGGCCGGCGTTGGGGCAGCGCGAGCGTAGGCGCCAGGCGGCTGCGCAGCGGACGGCGGCGGGCTACGCGCGCGGACGCGAGCGCGACGAGGCGGCGCGCGCCGCGCTGAAGCCGCTGGCGCCCGGCGAGCGCCCGGTCCCGGTGACGGTCGCCGCGGTGGTCGCGACGGTGCTCGCGGTGGGCAACCTCGCGCTCTTCGCGGCCGGCGTGAGGGTCCGCGGCTCGAGCACCGTCGGCGTCCTGCTCCTGTGCCTCGTCCTCGGCGTCGCGGCGTTCGGCCTGTGGCGCGTGCGCTACTGGGCCGTCCTCGGATTCGAGGCGCTGCTCGCCCTGACGATCTTCTACGCGACGGCGTCGCTCGTCCTCGCGTCGAGCCTGCGCCTGGTCGCGGTCGCCGTGCCGACGATCGTGTTGAGCGGCTGGCTGTTCTGGAAGCTCGTCGGCGTGATGTCGCGGCTGCAGATGCCGGGGCGCGACGTCCCATAGAGTCCTTGGCATGGCCGAGACCTCGTACGACACCATCGTCATCGGCTCGGGGCCCGGCGGCTACGTCGCGGCCATCCGAGCCGCCCAGCTCGGGATGAAGACCGCGGTGGTGGAGAAGGACCAGGTCGGCGGCCGCTGCCTGAACTACGCGTGCATTCCGGCCAAGGCGGTGCTGCGCACGGCCGACGTCCTGCAGGAGGTTCGCGACGCCGACGAGTTCGGCCTGAAGGTCGCCGCGCCCGAGGTCGACTACCCCGCAGTCATGGCCCGCCGCGAGAAGGTCATCAAGACGCTGACCGGCGGCGTGAGCGGCCTGTTCAAGAAGAACGGCGTCGAGCTCGTCGAGGGCGAGGCGCGGCTGTCCGGCGGGGGGCAGGTGACGGTCAACGGCACGGCGCTGTCGGCCAAGACGATCGTGCTGGCCACCGGCTCGGTCGGGCGACCGATCCCCGGCGCGCAGTTCGGCGGGCGGGTGATCGGCACCGAGGAGGCATGGGCGCTCGACGCGCTGCCGCAGTCCATGGCGGTCGTCGGCGCCGGCGCGTCCGGCGCGGAGATCGCCAGCGCGTACGCGCGCCTGGGAACCGACGTCCTGCTGTTCGAGGCGCTCGACCGCGTGCTGCCGACCGAGGACCCCGACATCTCCAAGGTCGCCGAGCGCCAGCTCAAGCGCCAGGGCATCAAGCTGCACACAAAGACCTTCGTCGAGAACGTCGAGTCCACCGACAGCGGCGTGCGCTTCTCGTTCGGCGGCGAGCAGGGCGAGGTCGAGTGGCTGGTCATCGCCGCCGGCCGCGGCGCGGACGTCGACGCGCTCGGCCTCGCCGACGCGGGCGTGGAGGTCGACCCGGCGACCGGGCTGATCAAGGTCGACGGGCGGCTGCGCACGACCGCGGCCGGGATCTACGCGATCGGCGACCTCGTACCCGGGCCGGCGCTCGCGCACAAGGCCTCCGACGAGGGCGTCATCGCCGTGGAGGACGCGTCGGGCCTGGAGACCCATCCGATCGAGTACATCGACATCCCGCGCGCGACCTTCTGCACGCCGAACGTCGCCTCCTTCGGGCTGACCGAGCAGGAGGCGCGCGACGCCGGCCACGACGTCGTCGTCGGCAAGGTGCAGTACGGCGCGGTCGGCGCGGGCACGGTCTACGGCGACCGCACGGGGCTCATCAAGATCGTCGGCGAGAAGAAGTACGGCGAGCTGCTCGGCGGCCACATCGTCGGCTCCAAGAGCACCGAGTTGATCCAGGAGCTGGTCAACGTGCGCGCGCTGGAGGGCGGCTACATGGAAGTCGCGCGCATGATCCACGGCCACCCGACGCTGTCCGAGGCGGTCATGGAGGCCGCGCGCGCGGCCGACGGCTGGCTCATCCACGGTTGAACGGCGAATCGCTTCGCGGATTCGCTTGCGAGATTCGACTTCGTCGAACTCGATGAACCGGTTCTACTTCGACCTCGCCTCTCCGGAGTGCTGGCTCGTGGCCGAGCGCGTACTCCAGGACGTGCCGCAGCCGTGCGAGTGGGTCCCGGTCCTGAGCGCCGACCCGGTGCCCGCCTTCCGCTGCGCCGAGGAGGAGGAGATCTGGCGGCTCGAGCTCGAGCGCCGCGCGCGCACGCTCGGTCTGCAGCCCGTCCGCTGGCCGCCGGTGGTGCCGTTCGACTCGTCGTTCGCCATGCGCGCCGCGACCTTTGCGCGCGGCGCGGGCAAGACGGTGGCCTTCGCGCTCGCCGCGTTCCGGCAGGCCTACTGCGGCGGGCGTGACCTCGGCGACCCTGAGAACGTCCTCATCGCCGCCGCCGCCTGCGAGATCCACCCGCGCGCCTTGCTCAAGGGCGCCGACCTTCGCTCGACGCGCGAGGCGCTCGAGCGCGCCTCCGCCGACGTGCCCGGGCAGGTGCCGGTCGTCGTCGTCGACGGCGTCGTGCGCGCGGCCTGAGCGCCCGCGCCGTTAGGGCGCGATCTCGCGCGGGAACTCGCGCAGCAGCGCGACTGGGTCCTCGCCGGCGAAGAGGCGCTCGACGAACTGCGCCCAGCGCAGCGCCGGACGCATCTCGATGCGCAGGCGGACCTCACCGGGCGTCGGGTTCCAGGCCTCGTGGCGTGTGCCGGGCGGCACCACGACCACTTCGCCGGGGCCCGCGGTCGACTCGACGCCGGCGATCCGGAACGCCGCGGTGCCGGCGAGCACCTCGTAGCGCTCCTGCATCTCGGGGTGCACGTGCTCGGCCGCGCGGTGGCCCGGCCGCGGCCAGGTCACGTCCATCTCGAGCAGCTCGGGCGTCTCGCCGACCACG
>DASXRF010000094.1:0-1807 GCA_036506755.1 Solirubrobacteraceae bacterium
GGGCTGGGGACGATCAACCACACGCTGCTTACGCTCGAGGCCGCGCGCGCCGGCGGCCTCGACGTCCGCGCGGTCGTGCTGACCCCGTGGCCGCGGAGTCCGTCGACGCTCGAGCGCTCCAACGCCGACACGATCGGCGAACTGGGCGGCGTCGCGGTGAGCACGCTGGCCGAGGTCGCCTCTCCCGCGCCGGAGGCGCTCGCCGCCGCCGCCCGCGCGCTCCCGGTCGACGACTGGCTCGCCGCGGCTCGGCCGGCGGCGGCGCCGCCCGTCGATCACTTCGTCATCGCCGTCAGCGGCTGGGAGCGCTCCAACGCCTTCTACCGCGACGTCGTCGGCGCCGACGTCGTGCGCGCCCCGGGCGACCCGCCCCGCTTCCGCTACCGCCTGGCCGGCGTGCAGCTCAACGTCCACGGCCCGGGGATGGACCCGCAGCCCGTCGCGCGCATCCCCGCCGCCCCCGGGATGGCCGACCTGTGCTTCGTCTGGCCGGGCCCGATCGACGCGGCCGTGGCGCACCTGCGCCGTCACGACGTCGAGGTCGAGGAGGGCCCGGTGCCCCGCAACGGCGCCCACGGGCGGGCCCAGTCGGTCTACTTCCGCGACCCCGACGGCTCGCTGCTCGAGTTCATGTCCTACGCGGGCGGGTAGACGCCCGCGCCCGGCCTGGAGTCAGTCCCCGCCCTCGGCGGCGACGCGCACGATCGCGGCGTCGACCAGCCACTCGACCGGCGCGACGTCGTCGGTGTAGACGCGCCCGCCGGGCAGCCGCGGCGCGAGCCGCGCCGCGGTCCACGCCGCGACCGGGCGCAGCGCCGCCGGCAGCCGCCGCTCGCTCGCCGCCAGCCGCGCGCCCGACGCCGGCGCGCCGGCGGCGAGCAGCTGCGTGTTGGTCCGCTCGCTGGGGTCGCGCAGAACGCTCGCGAAGACCGCGCCCATCGTCGCGCCCAGGACGCGCTCGAGCTCGTCGGAGCGCCGCGGATGCCCGACGTTGACCACGACGACGCCGCCCGGCCGCAGCCGCGCCCGGGCGAGCGAGAAGAACTCGCGGGTGGTCAGATAGAACGGGATGTAGGGCTGGCGATAGGCGTCGACGACGATGACGTCGTAGCGCCGCCGCGTCGCGCGCAGGTACGGGCGCGCATCGGCCGTGACCGCGCGCAGATGCGGCGCGCGCAGGTCGAAGAAGCGCCGGCCGAGCGCCGTCAGCTCGCCGTCGAGCTCGACCGCGTCGATCCGCGTGCGCGGGAAGAAGTGGCCGTAGGCGCGCGCCATCGTCCCGGCCGCGCTGCCCAGGATCGCGATCCGCTCCGGCGGCGCACGGCGGCCGGTCGCCCACGGCAGCACCAGCGCCTCGTCCCAGTAGTCGCCGGTGAGGTAGCCACGCTGCGCGCGGATGAGCGAGTGGCGCGCCTGGCCCTCGTTGAGCTCGAGCCAGCGATCGCCCCGGGGGTCCTCGACGACGCGCGCGTAGCCGTACTCCGTCTCGGTCTCGTGCAGCAGCCGGTCGCCGCCGGTCGTCGCCTTGACCGCGCCCTCGGGCAGCACGAGCAGCAGCGCGACGGCGAGCGGCGCGACGACGGCCCGGCGCGCCAGGCCCAGCGCCGCCACCGCGGCCAGCGCGAGCGCGAAGACGAGGAACGTGCGGCGCGTCCCGGCGAAGGGCACGAGCACGAGCGCGGCGACGAACACGCCGGCCAGCGAGCCGAGCGTCGAGATCGCGTACAGGCGCCCGGCCACGCGGCCGGCCTCCTCCACGCTCGCCACGCTCAGGCGCACGGCGTACGGCGCGACCGCGCCGAGCAGC
>DASXRF010000095.1:0-2011 GCA_036506755.1 Solirubrobacteraceae bacterium
ACGGCGGCAGCTCGCGCACGGCGAGGCCGAGCTCGAGCGGCTCGGCCGCGGTCGGGTCCAGCGGCTCGGCCATCGGCGATCCGGCCGGCTCGAGGCTGGCCGAGCCGTCGGCGTCGACGTCGATCGTGCCGTCCTCGACGACGGCGCTGGCGCCGAGCGCGCCGCTGCGGCGCACGTAGCCGAGCAGCGTCGCGGCGACCGCCGCCGCGTCGGTCATCGCGCCGGCGCGACCGCCGGGTCGCGGCTCGCCCCGACCGCGGCGCCGCCCGGGCAGTTCGCGCACGGCACCGAGCGGCGCGGGTTCTCGATGCCGACGGCCGAGAGGGCGCCGCCGAGCGCGACCAGGCCGGCGGTGACCAGCATGGCCAGGCGGAAGGCGTCGACCGACGCGTCGTCGAGCGCGCTCTTCACCCGCGCCGAGGCGCTCGCGGGCGCCGGGACGAACGGGCGGTAGTGCGCGGCCGAACCGAGCGAGGACTCGACCGAGTGCGCGTAGGACGCGGCGACGATGGCGCCGATCGCCGCGACGGCGAGCAGCCCGCCGACGCGCGCGGTGGCGTTGTTGATCGCCGAGGCCATGCCCGCGTGCTGCTCGGCCACGCCGCCGAGGACGGTCGCGGTCAACGGCGCAACGGTCAACGAGAGCCCGAGCCCGAAGACCAGGATCGCCGGGAGCACGTCGGTGGCGTAGTCGGCGCCCGCGTCGAGGCGCGCGAGCAGGGCGAGGCCCGCGCCGGCGACGATCGGCCCCGTCCCCATGAACACGCGCGGTCCGATGCGGTCGGCGAGCGCGCCCCAGCGCCTCGACAGCGAGAACATGATCGCCGTCACCGGCAGCAGCGCGACGCCGGCCTCCAGCGGCGTGTAGCCGGCCACCTGCTGCAGGAAGAGCACGAGGAAGAACGGCACGGCGCTCAGCCCGCCGTAGATCGACAGCGTCGCCGCGTTGCCGACCGCGAAGTTGCGCTGCGCGAAGAGCTCGAGCGGCAGCATCGGGTGCGAGGCGCGCCGCTCGTAGACCACGAAGGCCGCGAGCAGCGCGAGCCCGACGACGAGCGTCGCGACGACCACCGGGTCGCCCCAGCCGCGCGTCGGCCCCTCGATGAGCGCGTACACAGGCCCGCCGAGCCCCAGCGTCGCGAGCACGCCGCCGACGACGTCCACCCGCCCGCCGGCCGGGACGTCGTGCGTGGCGTCCAGGCGCCGCACGAGCTCCAGCGCGACGGCCACCGGGATCAGGTTGATGGCGAAGATCCAGCGCCACGACCCGGCGGCGAGCAGCAGCCCGCCGGCGAGCGGCCCGAGCACCATCGCGATGCCCGACCACGCGGTCCACGACCCGATCGCCGCGCCGCGCTCGGCGGGCTCGAAGCGCGCCACGAGCAGGCCGAGCGTGTTGGGCACGAGCAGCGCGCCGGCCAGGCCCTGCAGGGCGCGGGCGACGATCAGCGCCTCGATGCTCGGCGCCGCCGCGCACAGCACGCTGGCCACGCCGAAGCCGATCAGCCCCAGCGAGAACATCCGCCGCCGGCCGTACAGGTCGCCCAGCGAGCCGCCGACGAGCAGCAGCGCCCCGAGCGTCAGCAGGTAGGCGTCGGTCAGCCACTGCTGGCCGGCCAGCCCGCCCCCGAGATCCTCTCGAATGTGGGGCAGTGCGACGTTGACGATGGTCGAGTCGATGAACGCCGCGATCGACCCGAGGATCGCGGAGGCGAGCGTGAGCCGCTTCTGTGCGAGCGTCACAGACCGGGAGCCTAACCTGCGAGAAGATCTCAGTGGAGCCGACGCAGATCTCTCGCTACACTGTCGTCTCAAAGGTTTACTACTTCAAAGGTTGCCTGTGACAACGCTCCTCCTCATCCCCCTCGACGACACGGTCGTCTTCCCGACCATGGACGTCACCCTGCCCGTGGACGTGGGCGACGAGGACCGCGTCGTGCTCGTCCCGCGCCACGAGGGCGACTTCGCCCAGGTCGGCACGATCGCCCGCGTCGCCGACCGCGTCCGGCTG
>DASXRF010000096.1:0-2983 GCA_036506755.1 Solirubrobacteraceae bacterium
GCCGTTCCAGCGCGTCGAGGCGCTCGTCCCACAGGCGCCGGTAGGGCGCCAGCCAGGCGTCGAGCTCGGCCAGCGGGGTCGAGTCGAGCGCGTACACGCGGCGCTGGGCCTCCTTGCGGACCTGGACCAGCCCGGCCTCGCGCAGGACGCGCAGGTGCTTCGACGTGCCGGGCTGCGTGAGCCCCAGGCGCTCGACGAGCTCGCCGACGGGTCGGGGGCGCTCGAGCAGCAGCGTGAGCATCTCGCGGCGATGCGGGTCGGCGAGGGCGGACCAGGCGGACGGCATGGTCGCTCTATATAACCATCTCGGTATATTCCCGTCAAGGCATGTTCAGCGAACGTTGAGCGTATACGTCACCTCCCCCTGGAACTTCAGGCGCGGGAACCGGCCCGTCACGTGCAGCGTGTGCTTGCCCGCGGTCAGCTCCGTGAAGAGCAGCCCGACGCCCTTGGCCGCGCTGCGGCCGGAGCGCTTCTTAGAGCCCAGGATGTTCTTCCTCGGCAGCTTGATCGAGAACGCGTCGGTGGCCAGCGCGTAGCGCATCACGCCGGGGACCGGCGCGCCGTCCATCGTCGCCGTCATGGCGACCCGCTGGCCGCCCCACAGCCTCCGCGCGCACGCCTTCAGCTGCGCCGCGGTACTCCCGTGGAACGGCGCCTTCTCGAGCGTCGAGCACTCCAGGCCGATCCCGGGCGCGTACAGCGGCTTGCCCGCCGGGATCGAGCACGTGTGCTTCTGCGGCTTGCCACTGGCGACCCCGTACAGGAACGTCACGGCGCCGGTCTCCCCGGATGGGCAGGCCGAGGCGCCGACCGGGCGCGCGAAGAGGCCCTGCCACCAGGCCACCTGCCACTGCGCGTAGCTGCGCCCGGCGACCTTCTGGCCGGGCGGGACGACCGAGACGTCGGCCGCCGCGGGCACGGCCGTCACGAGGAGCACGACTGGGAGCATGAGGAGGGTGCGTCGCATGGTCGGGGTTCTACGACATCGACCGGTCGCGACCGCCTGGCGGTAGCGTCCGCGCCACGACGGAGGGCCACGAACAGCTCGAGCTCACCGCGCCGCCGCCGGACGAGGTCGGCGCGACGGTCCGTCTCGGCGCCGGGACGGTCCTCGTCGGCACGTGCTCGTGGACCGACAAGACGCTGACCGGCGACAGCGACTGGTACCCCAGGCGCACGATGAGCGCCGAGGAGCGGCTGCGGTTCTACGCCGCGCGCTTCCCGCTCGTCGAGGTCGACTCGACCTACTACCGCCCCGTCACCGAGGCCCAGTCGCACGGGTGGGCGGAGCGCAGCCCCGACGGCTTCCGCTTCGACGTCAAGGCGTATTCGCTGCTGACCGGGCACCCGACCGACCCGCGGTCGCTGTGGCCCGATCTGCGCGAGCAGCTGCCGCCCGCCGCGGCCGAGAAGCGCAGCGTCTACGCCAAGGACCTCCCGCGCGACGCGGTCGAGGAGGCGTGGCGGCGCTTCGCGCGCGCCCTGCGCCCGCTGCACGACGCGGGCAAGCTCGGCGCGGTGCTGCTCCAGTTCCCGCCGTGGTTCGGCCCGCGCCGCGACGCGCGCGAGGAGCTGCGCGCGGTCCGACGGCGCCTGCCCGACTACCGGGTCTGCGTCGAGCTGCGCTCGCCGCGCTGGCTGGCCGAGCCCGACGACCTCAAGCGCACGCTCGGCCTGCTCGAGGAGCTCGGCCTCGCCTTCGTCGGCGTCGACGCCCCTGCGGCCTCGCGGCTGCCGAGCATGATGGCCGCGACCACGCCCGAGCTCGCGGTCGTACGCTTCCACGGGCGCGACGACGAGGCGTGGAAGAACACCTCGGGCACTGCGGCCGACCGCTTCCGCTACGACTACTCGGACGCCGAGCTGACGGAGCTGGCCCGGCCCGCCGCCGAGCTCGCGCAGCAGGCGCGCGAGACCCACCTGCTCATGAACAACTGCTACCGCGACAACGCGGTGCGCAACGCGTGGCGGCTGCGGGAGCTCCTCGCGTCTACGGGGGGCCGAACGCCAGCTCGATGATGACGAGCGACGCGATCGCCGCCAGGCAGAGCAGGTGGTCGCGGCAGATCGAGCGGGCCAGGCGGCTCTGCTCGCCGGCGGCACCACCGCGGGCGCCGAGCCGCACGGCGGCCGGCACGGTGTGCGCGGCGGCGAGGCCGATCGCCGCGCCGGCCAGCGCCAGCGACGCCCAGCCGACCCACCCGGGCGCGTCACCGCCGGCGATCTGCGCCACGATCGCCGCGAGAGTCGCGACCATGACCGTCGCGATCAGGCGGTTCATGGGCCGCGCGGCGGTCGTCACCCGCCGGTAGTAGCCGGCGATCGAGGCGAGCACGTCCTCGGGCAGCGGACCGTCGCGCCCGCGGTGGCGCAGCACCTGGACGTCGAACATCAGGTCGAACCACAGGACGGCGACCAGGAAGCCGCCGCCGGCGGCGACGAAGCGCGTCAAGCGCTCGGCACGGCCACGTCGGCGAGCATCCCCCGCAGGTCGTCGACGCTCTGGAAGTCCAGCCCGAAGCGATGGTCGTGACGATGGCGGACCACGCCGTCGCCGTCGATGACGATGACCGCCCGCCGCGTGCCGATGACCGGCGCGTGGGCGTCGTACAGGCGGGCCACCGCGCCGTCGGCGTCGGCCAGCAGCGGCACGTTGAGCCCGTGCCGGGCGACGAAGGCGGCGTGCGAGTCCAGGTCCTGGCCCGAGATCCCGACGATGACGGCGTCGAGGTCGCCGACCTCCTCGGCGCGGTCGCGATACGAGCAGAACTGCCGCGTGCAGACCGGCGAGTTGTCCGCCGGATAGAAGAGCAGCACGACGCGGCGCCCGCGGTGGTCCGACAGCCGGAAGCGGCCCTCGGTGCCCTCGAGCTCGAAGTCAGGGGCGAGGTCTCCGGGTTGCGGCGACTTGGGCATGCGTCCTCCTCGTCGGTCGGTCTTGCCAGCCGGGGAAGCCTACGACGCGCCGAAATTGGCGCCC
>DASXRF010000097.1:0-16287 GCA_036506755.1 Solirubrobacteraceae bacterium
GCGGCTGACGACCGCGATGGCCCGCTCCAAGCTCGACGAGCACCGCCTGCGCGACATCGAGCTCGAGGACGTCGAGCCGGGCGAGCGCATCGAGCTCGGGCCGTTCGACATCGAGCTGATCCACATGACGCACTCGATCCCCGACAGCGTCGCCGTCGCGCTGCACACCGACCTGGGCACGGTGCTGATCACCGGCGACTACAAGTTCGACCAGACGCCCGTCGACGGCAAGCCGGCCGACGTCAGCCGCCTGGCCGAGCTGGGCCGCGAGGGGCTGCTGCTGCTGTGCGGCGACTCGACCAACGCCGACCGCGCCGGGTTCAGCCCGTCGGAGTCGTCGGCCGGCCCGCACCTCGAGCGCGTGATCGCGGGCGCGGACGGGCGCGTGATCGTCACCTCCTTCGCCTCCAACATCCACCGCGTCCAGCAGGTCATCCACGCCGCCGCAGCCGACAATCGCAAGGTCGCGCTGGTCGGGCGCTCGATGCGCAAGAACGTCAACATCGGCCGCTCGCTCGGGCATGTCGAGGTCCCCGAGGGCATGCTGATCCCCGCGCGGGAGATCGACGACTGGCCCGATCACCGGCTCGTGATCATCTCGACCGGGTCGCAGGGCGAGCCGCTCAGCGCGCTGCGCCGGATGGCCCACAACGACCACCCGGCGGTCCAGCTCCACGACGGCGACCTCGTGGTCTTCAGCGCGACGCCGATCCCGGGCAACGAGCGCGCCGTCAACGAGACCGTCGACCGCCTCTACCAGATCGGCTGCGACGTGCTGACCGCCCGCGACGCCCCGATCCACGCCTCGGGCCACGGCTACGCGGAGGAGCTCAAGCTGATGCTCAACCTCGTCCGGCCGCGCTACGTGATGCCGTTCCACGGGGACTTCAAGCGCATCCGCCTGCACGGCCAGCTCGCCGAGGCGGTCGGGATCGACCACGACCGGATCTTCAAGGGGGCCAACGGCATGCCGCTCGAGCTCGACGGGTCGGGCGCGCGCTTCGGCAACCAGGAGCGCTCGGGGCGCCTGTTCGTCGATGGGATGGAGATCGGCGACCCGGCCGACGTTGCCCTGCGCGACCGGCGCATGCTCTCAGCCGACGGGATCTTCGTCGTCGTGGCGACCATCTCGGAGCAGGACGGCTCCTCGGTCGCCGACCCCGAGGTCATCCTGCGCGGCGTGCCCTTCCCCGAGGAGGCCGAGGCGCTGCTCGACGAGCTGCGGGAATGCGTGGAGCGCTCGCTCGCGCGCTCCGCCGAGGAGGAGATCCGCGAGGTCGACCTGCTGCAGCAGACGCTGCACGACGACCTCGCCGCGTTCGTCTACGACCGACTTCGGCGCCGCCCCATGGTGCTGCCAGTCGTCGTCGAGGTCTAGCGGTCGACCGACCGCCTACGCCGTCGCCCGATGGTGCTGCCGGTCGTCGTCGAGGTCTAGCGACTGCGCCGCCGACACCGGCAGCCGCACGACGAACCGCGCACCCGGCCGCGCGTCCTCGACGACCACGCTGCCGGCGTGCTCGTCGGCGACCGCGCGGACGATCGAGAGGCCGAGGCCGAACGAGGCGCCGTGGTCGCCCGCGCCGCGGACGAAGCGCTCGAAGACGCGGTCGCGCAGCTCGCGCGGGATGCCCGGCCCGTCGTCCTCGACGACGAGCTCGGCCTGGCCGTCGCGGCGGTCGACGCGCGCGCGCACGTGCGTGCCCGGCGGCGTGTGGCGCAGCGCGTTCTCGAGCAGGTTGCGCGCCAGGCGGTGCAGGTCGTCGCGCACGCCCTCGACCCACACGCGATGGGTCTCCAGCGAGAGCTCGTGGTCGCGGGCCAGGGTGCCGACCTCGGCGGCGGCCTCGCCGAGCACGGCCTCGAGGTCGACCGGCGCCTGGGGCGCGTGGCGCCCGGCGTCGGCTCGGGCGAGCAGCAGCAGGTCGGCCACCAGGCGGCGCATCCGCTGCGACGAGCGCAGCGCCGCGCGGGCCCCTTCGCCCTGCTCGCCGTCGAGCGTGTCGGCGAGCAGCTCTAGGTTGGCGATCACGCTGGTCAGCGGTGTGCGCAGCTCGTGCGAGGCGTCGGCGACGAACTCGCGCTGGCGGTCGAGCGCCGCCTCGGTCTCGTCGCGCGCGGCGGCCAGCGCCTGCAGCATCTCGTCCAGCGTGAGGGCGAGCTGGGCGACCTCGTCCTCGGTGGTCGGGACGTCGATGCGCCGGTCCGGGTCGCGCGTGCGGCGGATCTCCTCTGCGGTCGCCGTCAGCAGCGCGATCGGGGCCATCGCGCGCCGTGCGACCATCAGGCCGCCCAGCAGCGAGAGCGCCGTGCCGCCGAGCACCCCGAAGAGCAGGAAGAAGCGCACGCGGCGCAGCGTCGCCTCGAGGTCCGACAACGGTCGCGCGAACTGCAGGTAGCCGGCGCCGAACTGCAGCGGGATCAGGCGCGTCTCGATTCGGTAGCCGTGCTCGATCGCCGAGCCGACGCGCGGCACGCCGCTGAACGCGGGGGCGCCGGGCGTCTGGCGGATCACCCCGCCCGCCTGGTCGAGGATGCGCAGCGCCGCGCTCTCCGAGCCGGCGACGAGCTCGAGCTGGCGCTTGTCGATGCGCACCGTCCCCGTGCTCGGGTCGTACTCGACGACGAAGTTGTGCGACAGCCGGTCGGCGGCCTCGGCCGTCTGCTCGCGGAAGTCCTCGCGGATGCGCCGCTGGGTCAGCTCGCCGACCGCGATGGCGAACGTGCACAGGATGGCGAAGGTCAGCGCCGCCGAGGTGAGCGCCAGCCGCCATCGGATGGGGAGACGGTCAAGCACGCAGGACGTACCCCGCGCCGCGGATCGTGTGCAGGAGCCGGGGCTCGCCGCCCGCCTCGAGCTTGCGGCGCAGGTTCGAGACGAAGACCTCGATGGTGTTCGTCTGCGAGAACGGGTCGTAGCCCCAGACGTCGTCGAGCAGGCGCTGGCGCGAGATGACGATGCGCTCGTTGCGCATGAGGTACTCGAGCAGCTCGAACTCGCGCTGCGTGAGCTCGACGTCGCGTTCGCCGCGGCGGACCTCGTGGGTGTCGGGGTTCAGCGTGAGGTCGCCCACCACCAGCGCGGCCGCCCCGCGCGGCGGGCGCCGGCGCAGCAGCGCGCGCATGCGGGCCAGCAGCTCCTGGCGCTCGAATGGCTTGACGAGGTAGTCGTCGGCTCCGGAGTCGAGCCCCTCGACACGCGACTCGAGCGCGTCGCGCGCGGTAAGCATGAGGATCGGGACGTCGCCGTCGGCGCGCAGCCGGCGGGCGACGTCGACGCCGTCGAGCCCCGGCAGACCGAGGTCGAGCAGGACGACGTCGGGCACGTAGGAGCGCGCGTCGGTCAGCGCCTGCTCGCCGTCGGGGGCGATGCGCACCTCGTAGCCCTCCAGGCGCAGCGAGCGCTGCAGCGCCTGCGCGATCTCCACGTCGTCTTCCACGATGAGCACGCGCGGCGTGCGGCCGTTGGTCGCCATGCGCACAAGGGTAGACGCGCACCTTCACGGCAGGTGAAGCGCGGCCGGCGTCGAAGGACGCGCCCTGATGGCCGCCCGCAAGACCAGCGCGCGTGCTCGCGCGCGCCGTTCCTCGCCGCGCCCGCCCGTCCTCGAGCAGCGCCACCTCGACCTGATCGGGCTCGGGCTCGTGGCGCTGTCGGTCTTCCTGGCCTTCGTCCTGTACGGCGGCTGGCAGGGCGGCCGGGCGGGGGAGGCGCTGATCGACGGGCTCGGCTGGCTGGTCGGCGCGGTGCGCTACCTGGCGCCGGTCGGCTTCGCGGTCACCGGCGCGGTGCTCGTGCTGCGCCCCGTCCTGCCGGCGGTGCGGCCCTTTCGCTCCGGCGGCATCTGCCTGTTCGCGGCGCTGACGCTGGCGCTGGCCGCCGGCACGCTCGGGGTGGGCCCGGGCGGCGGGGACGTGCGCTGGGACCGCTGGTGGGTCGCGCCGCGCGGGGGGCTCGCCGGCGAGGCGCTCTACTGGCTGGCGAGCTCGCTGTTCTCCGACGTCGGCGCGCACATCATCGCGCTGTTCCTGCTGATCGCCGGCGTGCTGCTGCTCACCGGCGCCACGGTCGCCGGCGTGGTCAAGGCGACCGGCTCGCACGTGGCCGAGACGACCCGCGCGCTGCGCCCCAAGCCGCGCGAGGCGCGCCCGCCCGCTCGCATGCGCCCGCCCGAGCCGGTCCATGCCGAGCCGGTCGTCACGCGCGTCGAGGACCTCCAGGAGCGCTTCGCCGACGCGTTCGACGAGCCGTCGCCCGAGCCCGAGCCGGAGGCCGAGCACGAGCCGGTCGCCGAGGAGGTCGAGGAGGAGCCGGCGCCCGCCGACGTCACGCAGGCCGTCGAGCCCGAGCAGCTGACGCCGATGGGCCGCTACCGCCCCGAGGTGACCGACGATCCCGGCTTCGTGTGGCGCCGCCCGCAGCCGTCCGCGCTGCTCGTGCGCTCGACCGCCGACCAGGCTCGCCCCGACACCGCCGGGCAGGAGCGCATCGCGGCCCGCCTCGTCGAGGCGCTCGGGCACTTCGGCATCGAATGCAAGGTCGTCGGGACCGTCGCAGGCCCTCACATCACGCGCTACGAGCTGCGCCTCGCGCCCGGCATCAAGATGTCGAAGGTCGCCCAGCTCAAGGACGACCTCGCCTACGCGCTCGCCGCGACCGAGATCCGCATCCTCGCGCCGATCCCCGGCAAGACGGCGGTCGGCGTGGAGGTCCCCAACGAGCGGCGCAAGATCGTCCAGCTCGGCGACGTCTACGGCGAGCCGCCGGCCGACTGGTCGCCGCTGACCGTCTGGCTGGGCAAGGACGTGGCCGGGCGGGCGATCGGGGCCGACCTGGCCAAGATGCCGCACCTGCTCGTGGCGGGCACGACCGGCGCGGGCAAGTCGGGCGCGGTCAACGCGATGCTCAGCTCGATCCTGCTGCGCGCCACGCCGCACGAGGTGCGCCTCGTGCTCGTCGACCCCAAGCAGGTCGAGCTCAACCACTACGAGGGCATCCCGCACCTGCTCACGCCGGTCATCACCTCGCCGCGGATGGCCGCCAACGCGCTGCAGAACCTGGTCAAGGAGATGGAGGACCGCTACTCGACGATGTCGCTGGCGCGCACGCGCAACCTCGTCGAGCTCAACCGCCGGCGCGGCGAACGCGGCGAACCGGCGCTGCCCTACGTGCTGTGCGTGATCGACGAGCTCGCGGATCTGATGATGGTCGCGCCGGCCGACGTCGAGGACTCGATCATCCGCCTCGCCCAGAAGGCGCGCGCGGTCGGCATCCACCTGGTGCTGGCCACGCAGTCGCCTCGGGTGGACGTCATCACCGGCATGATCAAGGCCAACGTCCCGTCGCGGATCGCCTTCGCCGTCAGCTCGCAGACCGACTCCCGGGTGATCCTCGACCAGAACGGCGCCGAGTCGCTGCTGGGCAAGGGCGACATGCTGTTCTCGCCGGTCGGGTCGAGCAAGCTGCAGCGCATTCAGGGCGCCTACATCGACGAGCCGCAGATCGAGCAGCTCACCGAGTTCTGGCGCAAGCAGGGCGAGCCCGAGCTGCGCGAGGACCTCCTCGAAGAGGTCGAGGACGCGGGCGGCGGTGACGGCGGCGGACCGGTCGACGAGTTCAGCCCGGACGAGGATCCGCTGCTGGAGGACGCGATCCGGCTGGTCGCCGAGATGCAGACGGCGTCCACCTCGATGCTGCAGCGACGCCTGCGCCTCGGCTACACGCGGGCCGGGCGGCTGATCGACATGCTCGAGCGCCGCGGCGTGATCTCGGGCTACGAGGGATCCAAGCCGCGCCAGGTGCTGGTCGGCGAGGCCGACGCCGAGCGCTTCATCGCCAACCTGCGTGAGCGCGACGCCGCCAGGCCCGTTTCCGAGCCGGTTGCCGTACCGGAGGACGCCGGACACTAGATTCCCCTGCCCAATGCCGGAAATTGGGCAGAGTCTGCGGGAAGCGCGCATGCGCGCCCGGATCGACGTCTCGGAGCTGGAGGCCGAGACGAAGATCCGTGCCAAGTACCTGCGGGCGCTCGAGAACGAGGAGTGGGACCTGCTGCCCGGGCCCACGTACGTCAAGAGCTTCCTGCGCACCTACGCGGAGGCGCTGGGCCTGGACGGGCGCCTGCTCGTCGAGGAGTACAAGCTGCGCCACGAGCGCCTCAGCGACGTCGAGCTGCAGCCGATCAGCCCGCGGAGCGCCCGTGACCGCGACCGCCGGCGCCGCCAGGCCCCCGGCGCCGGGCGCGACATCGCCGTCGCCGCCGTGGTGCTCGGGATCGTCGGCGGGCTCATCGCGCTCGGCCAGCTCGGCAACAACGACGGGAGCGGCTCCCCGGCCCCGACCACCAGCACCGCGCCACGCCCCGCCCCGACGACCGCCCGCACGCCCAAGCCCAGGCGCAAGCCCAAGCCGCGGGCCGTGACGCTGACCCTGGTCGCCACCGGGCCCGTCTACGTGTGCCTGCGCGCGCGCGACAAGATCCTCGTGCCCGCCCAGACGCTGCCGGCCGGCAAGAAGGTCGGCCCGTTCAAGGCGCGCCGGTTCGCGATGACCTTCGGCAACAGCAACCTGCGCATGCGCGTCAACGGCAAGCTGCGGACCGTGCCGCCGTCGTCCAGCGCGATCGGCTACGTGCTCGACCGGCGCGGGCGTCGCCCGCTGCCGGCCGGCAAGCAGCCGACGTGCGGCGCCTGATGGACCCCGGAAGCGTGCGCCCCGCTGCCCGCACCCCGAGGACCGGGGACCCCCGCACTCGCGCGACACGATGAGCGCGCGCGCGGGGATCCTCGTCACCGGCACCGAGGTGCTCACCGGCCGCGTGCTGGACCGCAACGGCGGCTGGGTGTCCGAGCGCCTGCGCGAGCTCGGCGTCGAGCACGAGCACACGATCGTCGTCGGCGACCGTGCCCAGGACATGCTCGACGCGCTGGCCTTCCTGCGCGACGCGGGCGCGCAGCTCATCGTCACGACCGGCGGCCTGGGGCCGACCGCCGACGACCTCACGGCCGAGATCGTCGGCCGATTCCAGGGCCGCGAGATGGTCCTCGACGAGCCGACCGAGGCGCGGATCGCCGAGATCCTGGCGGCGATGCGGATCCGCTGGCCGCACCTCGACATGGACGCCGTCCGGGAGGCCAACCGCAAGCAGGCGGTCGTGCCGCGCGGCGCGACGATCCTGTCGCCCGTGGGGACCGCGCCGGGCCTCGTCGTCCCGCCGGCCGACGGCCGCGAGGGTCCCACGGTCCTCGTCCTGCCCGGACCGCCGCGCGAGCTGCAGCCGATGTGGTCGGACGCTGTGCGTACCGAGGCGTTCCGGCGCGCGATCGACGGCGCACGCGAGATCCGCCAGGACATGCTGCGGCTGTTCGGCATCCCGGAGTCGGAGATCGCCGCGACGCTGCGCGCGGCCCAGGAGCGCGGGATGGCGATCGACCGCCTGGAGATCACGACCTGCCTACGGCGCGCCGAGATCGAGGTCGTCACGCGCTACCCGCCCGAGGCGCGCGAGGTCTACGAGGCGCTGGCGGCGTTCGTCGCCGAGCGCCACGCCGACACGCTGTTCTCCGTCGACGGCTCGAGCGTCGACGAGCAGGTCGCGCGGCTGCTGCGCGAGCACGGCGACACCATCGCGGTGGCCGAGTCGTGCACGGGCGGCCTGCTCGGTGGGCGGCTGACCGATCTGGCGGGCTCGTCGGCCTACGTGCGCGGCGGGCTGATCGTCTACGCCAACGACGCCAAGGCGGCGCTCGCCGGGGTCGATCCGGAGCTGATCGAGCGCGTGGGCGCGGTCTCGGGCGAGGTCGCAGTGGCGCTGGCCGACGGCGCGCGCGAGCGCCTCGACGCGTCGGTCGGCGTGGGCGTGACCGGGATCGCCGGTCCCGACGGCGGCACGCCCGACAAGCCGGTCGGGACCGTGTGGTTCTCGGTCTCCCACGACGACGGCCGGCGCCTGACGCGGCACGTCCAGTTGCCCGGCGGGCGCTTCGACATCCGCGACCGCAGCACGACCGTGGCCATGCACCTCGTGCGCCGCCTGCTGCTCGGCGCGAGCGATTGAGCCTGCGGCTGTTCGTCGCGGCCGAGCTGCCCGGCAAGGTGGTCCAGGCGCTGGTCGACTGGCGCCCGCGCGCCGACGCGCTGCGCCCGGTGGCGCCGGAGGCGCTGCACGTCACGCTCGCCTTCCTCGGCGCGCGCGCCGAGGACGACGTGCCGGTCATCCAGGCTGGGCTCGAGCACGCGCGGCGGCCGGTCACCGCGCTCGCGCTGGGGGAGGCGCTGTGGCTGCCGCGGCGCCGGCCGCGGGTGCTCGCCGTCGAGCTCGACGACCTGGACGGTGCGCTCGGGACGCTGCAGCGCGACGTCTCGGCCGGGCTGGAGGAGGGGATCGGCTGGACGCCGGAGCGCCGGCCGTTCCTCGCGCACGTCACCGTCGCACGCGTGCGTCCTGGCGCGGGCGGGCACGTTCCGGATGCGGGCGAGGCGCCGGTGCTGGGACCGTTCCCGGCGGCGGCACTGACGCTGTTTCGCTCGCATCTGTCGCCGCGCGGCGCCAGGTACGAATCTCTATGGCGGGCGACCCTCGATTCCGCGTAGCGTTGCTCCATACGCCGGCTCATCCCCCTTCTGGCCGCCACCGCCACGCTCGCCGCGCCCGCCGCCGCGCCAGCCAGCTCGATCGTGCGCGTCACGATCGGCCAGCCCGCCCGAGAGCTGCCCCGACTGCGCGCGCTCGGCTTCGACGTCACCGAGGCCGTGCGCCGGGGCAGCGCCGACGTCGTCATCGCCTCGCCCGCCGAGCTGCGCGGCCTGCGCGCGGCGGGGTTCGCGTACCGCACGGTCGTCCCGAGCGTCGAGGCCGCCAACGCGCGCGCCCGCAGGGCCGATCGCCGGCGGGCGGTCGCCGCGTCGGGGCTGACGAGCGGGCGCACCGAGTTCCGCCACTACGACGACTACGTGCGCGAGCTGGGCGAGCTGGTCGCCGCGCATCCCGGGCTCGTGCGCGCGGTCACGCTGCCCGCGCGCACCGTCCTCGACGAGCCGATCATCGGCGTCGAGATCGCCGGCGACGTCAACCGCACCGACGACGGGCGGCCGGTCTACGTCGTGATGGGCGAGCACCACGCGCGCGAGTGGCCGTCGGGGGAGGTCGCGATGGAGTTCGCGGTCGACCTGGCTCGCGGCTACGGCGTCGATACGCGCATCACCTCGCTGCTCGACCGCGAGCGCGTCTACGTGGTGCCGATCGTCAACGTCGACGGCTTCAAGGTCTCGCGCGAGGACGTCGCGGCGGACGCCGCGTACGCCGACACCGCCAACGCGGGCGCGCTCAAGCGCAAGAACTGCGAGGCCGACACGCCGGGCGAAGCGGCCCTGCCGTGCCAGGACCGCGCGGGCGTGGACCTCAACCGCAACTACGGCGCGTACTGGGGCGGCGAGGGCGCCTCGACGAACTACGTCGACGACGACTACCGCGGCCCGGGCCCGTGGTCCGAGCCCGAGACGCGGGCCGTGCACGAGCTCTCCCAGCACCTGCAGATCACCGGCCTGGAGACGCTGCACAACTACGCCGGGCTCGTGTTGCGCCCACCGGGCTTCGCGGCGCTGGGGGCCGGTCCCGACGAGGTGCGGATGAAGGAGCTCGGCGACGCGATGGGACGCGTGAGCGGCTACACGTCCGAGCACGGCTACGAGCTCTACGACGTCACCGGGGCCACCGAGGACTGGAACTACATGGCCCAGGGCACCTTCGGCTACACCATCGAGCTGGGCGGCAGCGACTTCCAGGACACCTACGAGCGCGGCGTCGTCGACCAGTACCTCGGCACGCCGGGGACGGCCAGCGCCGGGCGGGGCGTCCGCGAGGCGCTGCTGCTCGCCGGCGAGGAGGCCGCCGACCCGGCCGACCACGCGATCGTCCGCGGCAGCGCGCCGCCGGGGCGCGTCTTGCGGCTCCACAAGAGCTTCACCACCGCGACCTCGCCGCTGTGTCCGGTCGGGCCCGGACCCGACACGACCTGCCCGGTGGCGCTCGAGCCGATGCACCTCGACGACCAGCTCGACACGACGCTGGTCGTGCCGGCCGACGGCACGTTCAGCTGGCACGTCGGTCCCTCGACGCGGCCGTACGAGCGCCGCGCGGGGCGCCGGGAGGCCTGGACGCTGACGTGCGAGACGCCCGAAGGCCAGGTGCTCGAGACGCAGGCGGTCACGGTATGGCGCGGCGAGACGGCGAGCGTCGACCTCGCCTGCGACGGCTCGGCGCCCGCCTCGGCTCCGGCGGTCTCGGCGACGCCGCCCGACCCGGCGAGCGCGGGCTTCGAGGACCGCCTGAGCGAGCTGACCCAGGGAGCGCCGGCCGGCGCCCGGCTGACCGCCGGCGACGTGTCGACGACGCGTGAGGACACCGTTCGCAGCGGAGCCCTTCGCGTCGCCGTGCGCGTGCGCGGTACGACGCTGCACGCCGTCAGCGCGCTGCTGCGCGCCGGCGACGGCCGAGTCGTCGCCCGCGGCCGTCTGGCGCGGCTGCGCGGCCGCGGCCGGATCGTGCTGGCGCTACCGCACGGGCTGCGGGCGGGGCGCTACCGCGTGACGTTGCGGGGCTTCGCGCCCAACGGGGCGCCGCTGCGCGCGTCGCTGCGGGTGGTCGTGCGCGTCTGAGTCACCACGTGTCCACGTTCGGGCGCTTCTTGTGCGCGCGGGCGCGCCAGTCGGGGGGCGGCGGGTCGAAGAGCGTGGCGATCCACCGCCGCGAGTCGGCGGGGTCGATGACGTCGTCGATCTCGCCGTGGGCGGCCATGTTGATGCCGGCGCCGTGCTCGTACGCGGCGGCGACGGCGGTTTGGAAGGCCTGCTCGCGCTCTTGCGCGTCCTCGATCGCTTCCAGTTCGCGGCGCATCCCCAGCCGGACGGCGCCCTCGAGCCCCATGCCGCCGAACTCGCTGGTCGGCCAGCCGACGGTGAACAGCGGCGCCTTGAACCCGCCGCCGGCCATCGCCTGCGCGCCGAGCCCGTAGCCCTTGCGCAGGACGATCGTCCCGGTCGGGACCGTGAGGTTCGCGCCGATGACGAACAGCCGCCCGAAGTGGCGGACCGTCGCCGTGCGCTCGGCGGCGGGGCCGACCATGAAGCCCGGCGTGTCGCAGAGGAACAGGACCGGCAGGTCGAACGCGTCGCACAGCTGCAGGAAGCGCGCCGCCTTGTCGGCCCCGTGGGCGTCGATCGCGCCGCCCAGATGCGAGGGGTCGTTGGCCACGACGCCGAGCGGGTGGCCGTCGACGCGCGCGAGCGCCGTGACGATCCCGAGCCCGAACCCGCGGCGCAACTCGAGCACCGAGCCCTCGTCGAACACGCCGCCGACGACGGCCCGCACGTCGTAGATGCGCTTGCGCTGCTCGGGGATGAGGTGGCGCAGCGTCCGCTGGTCGGGGACCGTGACGGGGTCGCCGGTCGGGCCGCGGAAGTACGAGAGGTAGCGCCGGGCCGCGGTGACCGCCTCGCGCTCGTCGGCCACGCGCAGGTCGACGACGCCGTTGGCGTCCTGGACCTCGATCGGGCCGACCTCGCCCGGCTCGTGGACGCCGAGCCCGCCGCCCTCGATCATCGCCGGGCCGCCCATACCGATGCTCGAGTCCTCCGTGGCGATGACGACGTCGCAGGAGCCGAGCAGGGCGGCGTTGCCGGCGAAGCAGTAGCCCGAGGCGATCCCGACGAGCGGCACCAGGCCGCTGAGGCGGCCGAAGAGGTGGAAGGCGCGGCAGTCCAGGCCGGCGACCATCGGCCAGTCGACGTCGCCCGGCCGTCCGCCGCCGCCCTCGGCGAACAGGACGACAGGGAGGCGGCGGCGCTCGGCGACCTCGAAGAGCCGGTCCTTCTTGAGGTGGCCGCGCATGCCCTGGGTCCCGGCCAGGACCGTGTAGTCGTAGGACATGACGACCGTGGGCGCGCCGTCGACCTCGCCCACCCCGGCGACGAGCCCGTCCGCGGGGGTGCGCGCGATGAGGTCCTCGCGCGACCGCCTGCGCTCCTGGGCGGCGTAGATCAGCGGGCCGTACTCGACGTAGGTGCCGGGGTCGACGAGGTCGGCGAGGTTCTCGCGCGCCGTGCGCTGGCCGCCCTCGTGGCGGCGCGCGACCGCGTCGGGCCGGGCGCCGTCGAGGCCGATGGCGTGGCGCTCGCGCACCGCCGCGAGGTCGTCGCGGATGGTGTCGAGGTCGACGGTCTCGGTTTCGTCGCGCGTCGCCGCGCTCGCCTCGCCGCGGGCCAGGACGGCCAGCAGCTGGCCCTCGTCGACCGTGTCGCCCACGGCGACCTCGAGGCGGCGGACCACCCCGTCGGCCTCGGCGACGACCTCGTGCTCCATCTTCATCGCCTCGAGCACGACGACCGCCGCGCCCGCCCGCACCGGCTCGGGCGGCTCGTGCGCGATCGCGATCACGGTGCCGGCGAAGGGGGCCGTGACGGCGACCTCGGAGGCGGGCGGCATCCGCGGGATCATTGCGCACGCCTTGCGCGCGGGACTGCAACAAAAGCGCTGCCCGGCGCCGTTCCATCCGGTCTGCGGTGGATCCTCTTCGCCCTACGACTTTGCGAAGAAAGGCTGTTCCGATGAGCGTCACCGAGGACGAGAAGGCGGCGAAGGCGCGCGACGCTGCGCTGCAGGGCGCGCTGACCCAGATCGAGCGCCAGTTCGGCAAGGGCACCGTCATGCGGATGGGCGACGAGGGCGCCCAGGTCAAGGTCAACGCCATCCCGACGGGCGCGCTCTCGCTCGACCTCGCGCTGGGCATCGGCGGCGTGCCGCGCGGACGCATCGTCGAGGTCTTCGGCCCGGAGTCGTCGGGCAAGACGACGCTCATCTACCACGTCATCGCCGAGGCGCAGAAGCTCGGCGGCGTGTGCGCGTTCATCGACGCCGAGCACGCCATGGATCCGCTCTACGCGCAGAAGATCGGCGTCGACATCGACGAGCTGCTCGTGTCGCAGCCCGACTACGGCGAGCAGGCGCTCGAGATCGCCGACATGCTCGTCCGCTCCGGCGCGGTCGACGTCGTCGCGGTCGACTCCGTCGCGGCCCTCACGCCGCGCGCCGAGCTCGAGGGCCAGATGGGCGACACCACCGTCGGCCTCCAGGCGCGCATGATGAGCCAGGCCATGCGCAAGCTCGCGGGCAACCTCAACCGGACGGGGACGCTGTGCGTCTTCACGAACCAGATCCGGGAGAAGGTGGGGGTGATGTTCGGATGTCTCTCAGCTGACACTCGCGTCTGGCTGGCGGACGGCACGACCGAGCGGATCGGCAAGATCGTCAACCAGCGCATGCCGGTCGAGGTCATGTCCATGGACCCGCAGACCGGCGAGATCGCTCCGCGTCGGGTCATCGACTGGTACGACAACGGCGAGACCGACGAGTTCCTCCACTTCGATGTCGACGGGACGCGCGGACGCGGGCATCACCTCGCCTGTACGCCGAACCACGTGATCTTCACTCCGCAGGGCGAGAAGCAGGCCTGGGAGATCGAGGAGGGCGACGAGGTCCTTGTCGCGACAAAGCAGTACGCGCTCAGCGACGACCAAATGAAGCTCATCCTCGGAAGCCTGCTCGGGGACGGGTCACTGCGATACGCGTCGAAGCACAACGTCCATTTCCGCGTCGGCCATGGCGAGCGCCAGCGCGAGTACTGCGAGTGGAAGCAGGCGATGCTGCGGCCGTTCGGTAACAAGATCGGCCGTACCGGCAATGGGATCGGCTTCGACACGATCCCGATGCGGCAGCTCGCGCCATTGCGCGACGCCGTGTACGCCGCAGATGGGCGCAAGACCGTGACGCAGGAGCTCATCGCCGATCTCGACGAGCGCGCCATCGCCGCCTGGTACTGCGACGACGGGACCTTCGGCGGCAGCTACAAGCGGTGGGGGCACGGCAAGGCGACGATCTGCGTCGCCGGTCTGAGTGAGGCCGACCGCATCCGCGTGGCCGACCGCTGCGAGGAACTCGGCATGGGGCGGCCCACGCTGTCGGGCAACAACCTGCTGTTCAGCGGCGACCGGGCGCAGCGCTTCCACGAGAAGATCGCGCCGTACGTCCATCCATCGCTCGACTACAAGCTCCACCCGAGCCAGCGCGGGCGCTTCGCGTGGGACGCCGAGCAGGGCGACTTCGGGACCTCGCTCGCCGAGCGCACGAGCCTGCGGCCAACCGCGATGAAGGTCGTTCGCAAACTTCGCAAGCCGGCGACCAGCAAGGATCGCCACCGTCGTCACCGCTACGACCTCCAGGTCGATGGCAACCACAGCTACATCGCTGGCGGCGTGGTCGTCCACAACTCGCCTGAGACCCAGCCCGGCGGGCGCGCGCTGAAGTTCTACGCGTCGCAGCGCCTGGACATCCGGCGCATCGAGACGCTCAAGGACGGCACCGAGGCGGTGGGCAACCGGGTCCGGGTGAAGGTGGTCAAGAACAAGGTCGCCGCGCCGTTCCGCCAGGCGGAGTTCGACATCGAGTTCGGCAGGGGCATCTCGACGTCGGGCTGCCTGCTCGACCTCGGCATCGAGCACAACGTCGTGACCAAGTCGGGGTCGTTCTTCTCCTACGGGGACGAGCGGCTGGGCCAGGGCCGTGGCAACGCCAAGGGCTACCTCGACCAGCACCCCGAGGTGGCGAAGGAGATCGAGGACAAGATCTACGAGGCGCTGGGGATCTCGCGCGACCTCGTGACCGCGATCGACGGCGCGGAGACGAACGGGTCGGGACCGACGCCCGTGGAGGCGGTCGCATAGGACAGGCGATGGAAGACGAGGCGCGGCTCCAGGCGGCGCTCGAGCTCGCCTACCGGCAGCTCGGCCGGCGCGATCGCACGACGGCCGAGCTGCGGTGGTACCTGCGCCGCCGCGAGCTCGACCCGGCGGCGATCGAGGGCGCGATCGCCGTCCTGACCGACCAGGGCTACCTGGACGACGCTCGCTACGCCTCGCGCTTCGCCGAGGACCGGCGCGCGCTCGACGGCTGGGGCAGCGAGCGGATCGCGCGGCGGCTGGAGGAGGCGGGCGTCGCGCCCGAGCACATCGCCGCGGCGGTCTCCGGCCACGACGCCGAGGACGAGCTCGAGACGGCCGTGTCCCTGCTGCGCCGGCGCCTGACCGCGCCGCCCGCGGACGACCGCGCCCGCGAGCGCGCGCTCGGCCTGCTCGTGCGCCGCGGCTACGAGCTCGAGGTCGCCTACGACGCCGTACGGGCGTTCGAGCGCGACGCGGCGTAAGCGTCAAGACTGCGGCTCGCGCCACATCCGCCAGAGCGGCGGCGAGCCCTTGCCCAGCCGGAACTCCTCGGTCACCGCGAAGCCGTGGCGCTCGTAAAGGGCACGGTTGCGCGGCGACGACGCCTCGAGGTACGCGGGCATCCGGTCGCGATCGCAGCGGTCGAGGACGGGCCGCAGCAGGGCCGCGCCGATGCCGCGTCCTTGCCACTCCGGCACGACGCCGACGAAGGGCAGGTAGTAGTGGGGCTGCTCGGGGTGGTTGGACTCCAGCGCGTCGAGCGCCCGCACCAGGCGCGGCGTGTGGCGCCGGTAGGTCAGCGCGAGCCGGGGGAGCAGTCGCAACTGCGCGCCGACGCCGAGCTTCCACTCGTTCGGCAGCTCCCAGATCGCCGCCCCGACGACGTTGCGCGTCGTGTAGCACTCCTCCTGCGCGAACCAGATCCTCTCGAGGAAGAGCAGGAACGCCCGCTCCAGCAGCCGTCGTCGCTGCTCGTCATCGGGAACGACCCACGCCGCCGCCGGATCGTCCTCGAACGCCCACCCGAGCGCCGCCGCCATCCGCGGCAGGTCCTGGGCGCCGGCCTTGCCGACCGTGCCCGCTTCCTCCACCGCTGCCGCGATGTCGACCATCTGTCGTCCTCCAACAACTCGCGCCCGGCGCCGAGTATCTGCGAGGTCGCCTACGGGATCAACCGCGCCCGCGCACGACCGCACGGAACCCGCTGCCGAACGTGCGTCGAGATTCCCGCATTCCCCTCCCGCGGGCCGCCCGTCGTCGGTTACCGTCGGGCCCATGGCCACCGCCTCTCCGCCCGGCAAGCTCGCCGGCATCTCCGCCAACGCGTACGAGCATCCCGCCGACCGCGCGGCCACCGCAGCGCTCAAGTCGATCCCGATGCTCGACATCGTCACCCGGCGGCTCATCGAGTACGGCTACGAGCGCGCCCTGCGCCAGGTCTACCTCGGGTCGTCGGTCAAGCTCGGCCCGCGCCAGCTGCCCGAGGTCTGGGAGTCCTACCTGCAGGTGCTCGA
>DASXRF010000098.1:0-3626 GCA_036506755.1 Solirubrobacteraceae bacterium
CGCGGCGCTGGTCGCGGGGCCGGGCAGCCCGTCGACGTCGCCCGCGTACAGTCCGCGCGCGTACAGCGCGACCTGCAGCGCGGCGACGTCCGCGCTGCGCGCCAGGGCCGAGGCCGAGGCCGGCACGACGAGGACGGCGAGCATGGCGAGGCCGAGCGCGCGCATGCCGCACCGGACTTCGGGGCGGGCGCGGCGGGCTCCTGCCTGCGCGCCTACCGACCGCCGGCGACGCGCTCTACGAGCGCGGGCGTGACCTCGCCGACCGTGCCGACGACGGCGCCGGCGAGCGCGAGCGCGTCGGGGTCGGGCGCGAACGCGGCGTTGGGCACGGCGACGACCGCCATCCCCGCCGCGTGGGCGGACCGCAGGCCGTTCGTGGAGTCCTCGATCGCGACGCAGCGCCGCGGGTCGACGTCCAGCTGCCGCGCGGCCTCCAGGTAGACGTCGGGCGCCGGCTTGCCGCGGTCGACCTCCTCGGAGGAGACGGTCGCCGCGAAGCAGGCCTCCAGCCCGGCCACCTCGAGCACGAGCGCGATGATCGGCCGGTTGGCCGACGAGGCGAGCCCCAGCGGCCAGCGCGCGCCCAACGCGTGCACGGCCTCGACCGCGCCCGGCAGCAGCGGCAGGCCGTCGCGGTAGCCGGCCTCCATGCGGGCCACGACGTCGTCGTTGATCTCCTCGGGCGACATCGGCACACCGAGCTCGTCGCGCAGGTAGTGCGACCACTCGGGCGCGCTCATGCCCATCATCGCCCGCTGCGCGCCGGCGCTCCACGTGCCGCCCGCCTCGCGCGTCAGCGCCTCGCGGGCGGCGTTCCAGCGCTCCTCGGAGTCGATCAGCACCCCGTCGAGGTCGAAGACGACCGCGGCGGGCATCAGCCCAGCTCGGCCACCAGGTCGGCGACCGAGTCGACGATGCGCGACGGCCGGTACGGGTAGCGCTCGGCCTCGTTCGGGCCGGTCACGCCGGTCAGCACGAGGATCGCCTCCAGCCCGGCCTCGAGCCCCGAGATGACGTCGGTGTCCATCCGGTCGCCGATCATCGCCGTGTGCTCGGAGTGCGCCTCGAGCGCGTTGAGCGCCGAGCGCATCATCAGCGGATTGGGCTTGCCGACGAAGTAGGGGTCCACCCCGGTCGCGCGACTGATCAGCGCGGCCACCGAGCCGGTCGCGGGCAGCGGGCCCTCGGCGGTCGGCCCGACGTTGTCGGGATTGGTGGCGATGAAGCGCGCGCCGGCGACGATCAGGCGGATCGCGCGCGTGATCCGCTCGAAGCTGTAGGTGCGCGTCTCGCCGAGGACCACGTAGTCGGGGTCGCGGTCGCTGAGCGTGTAGCCGGCCTGGTGCAGCGCGGTGGTCAGCCCCGCCTCGCCGATGACGAACGCCGAGCCGCCCGGGCGCTGGTCCTCGAGGAACTTCGCCGTGGCGAGCGCCGAGGTCCAGATCGACTCCTCGGGGACCTCCAGGCCGCTGGCGCGCAGGCGGGCGGCCAGGTCGCGGCGCGTGTAGATCGAGTTGTTGGTCAGCAGCATGTGCGGGACGCCGAGCTCGCGCAGGCGCCCGAGGAACTCGGGCGCGCCCGGGATCGCTTGCTCCTCGTGCACGAGCACGCCGTCCATGTCCATCAGCCAGGAGCGGATCTCGCGGCGCGCCATGGCCGCCGAGAGTAGGCGCTAGTCGGCGCCGACGGCGGCGGGCGTCGCGACCGTCTCGAGCAGGGCGCGTGTGGCCCCGGCCGTCTCGACGACCGCGTCGCGCGCGACGCGGCTGACGCCCGTCGCGTTGAAGAAGCCGTGGATGAGGCCGGCGAAGCGGCGCAGCGCCACGACGTTGCCGGCCTCGCGCAGCGCCCGTGCGTAGGCCTCGCCCTCGTCGCGCAGCGGATCGAAGCCGGCGGTCACGACGAGCGCGGGCGCCAGAGCGCTGAGGTCGTCGGCGCAGAGGATCGACAGCCGCGGGTCGGCGGGATCCACCGCCGCCGCGTAGTGGTCGTAGAACCAGTCCATCTCGGACTGCGTCAGGAAGAAGCCCTCGCCGAAGAGGTCCTGCGAGCGATAGCGCGTGCTCGCGTCGGTCGCCGGATAGATCAGCAGCTGGAAGGTCGGTGCGGGCCCGCCGTCGCGCGCGGCCTGCCACGCCGTCACCGCCGCGATGTTGCCGCCCGCGCTGTCGCCGCCGACCGCGATGCGCGCGGGATCGGCGCCGAGCTCGCCGGCGTGCGCGGTGGCCCACGCGAATGCGGCGCGGCCGTCCTCGATCGCCGCCGGGAAGGGATGCTCGGGCGCCAGCCGGTAGTCGACGGAAAGAACGTGCAGGCCGGCGTGGCGGCAGAGCAGCCGGCAGGCGCCGTCGTGGGTGTCGATGTCGCCGATCACCCAGCCGCCGCCGTGGAAGAACACGAGCAGCGGGTGCGGCCCGCCGGGCTCGGCCGGCGCGTAATGGCGCGCGCGGATCGGTCCCGCCGCGGTGTCGATCGTCAGGTCGCGCACCGCGCTGACGGGCAGCGGCGGGCCGCCCGCGACCGCCGCCTGGCGGCGGGTGACCGCGCGCGCCTCGGTCGGCGACATCCACTCGATCGGCGGGTTGCCCTGCCGCTCGAGCACGGCGAGCGTGAGCTGGATCTCGGGCTCGAGCGTCTGCCCGTCGAGGCGCACCGGCTTGCGGCGCGACAGCCAGACCTGCGCTCGCGGCGGCAGCGCGGCGAGCACGCGGGCGATCCGGAACTCCACGCGCTGGCGGAAGGTGAGGGTCACGGGCCCAGCAGCATGCCAGACCGCCTGCTGCCCGAGCGCGCGGGCGGACGGCGGGGCTCTCTAACCCGTCCTGACGACGCCGGCGTTCAGAGGATCAGCTTGCGCTCCATGAAGCGGATCGCCAGTCGCCACGCCACGAGCGCGAAGGCGACGAGAAAGGCGAGGTGACCGACGTCGGCCCAGCCCTGGAAGCCGAAGACCGCGTGCCGGACGAGCTGCACGCAATGGAACAGCGGGTTGACGTTGCCGAGGACCTGCGCCCACGTCGGCAGCTGGTCGAGCGGGAAGAACGTCCCGGCGACGAGGAACATCGGCGTCAGCAGCCCGCTCTGCCAGTACGAGAAGCTCTCGATCGCCCTGGACTTGGCGGCGATGAAGATCCCGAAGCACGCCCAGCCGAAGCCGGCCAGGGCCGCGATCCCGGGCACGAGCAGCATGCCCCAGCTCGGATCGAGGCCGAAGACGATGGCCACGAGCATCGGGACGCAGCCGTAGGTCCCGGTCCGCGCCGCGATCCACAGCGCCTCGCCGGTGACGAGCTCCTCGGTGTCGACCGGCGCGGCGAGGATCGCGTCGTAGGTGTGCTGGAACTCGTACTTGACGAACGTCGAGTACATGGCCGGGAACGCGCCGCTGAAGAGCACGGTCGTCGCGACGATCCCGGTGCCGACGAAGTCGATGTAGTCGTAGCCCGCGACCTTGCTGACCAGCGAGCCGAAGCCGAAGCCGAAGGCGAGCATGTAGATCGTCGGATCGACCGTGGACGAGAACGTCGACGATCGCCAGAACGACGAGTAGTTGACGACCTCGCGGACCATCACGCCTCGCAGCGCCGCGGGCTCGAGGCGGCCGAGGCGCTGTGGATCGCGGCACG
>DASXRF010000099.1:0-2492 GCA_036506755.1 Solirubrobacteraceae bacterium
TGGGTCGTCTTCAACATGGGCTGCGGGTTCGTCTGCGTCGTCCCCGGCGAGCGCGCCGGCGAGGCGGCCGCGCTGCTCGCGACGCACCACCCGGGCGCGCGGCGGATCGGGACGGTCACCGCCGAGCCCGGGCGCATCACCGCACCGGGGTACGACAGGGTCGGCTGAGCCTGGATCCACCGATAGATCGTGGATGCGAGGCGTCCGGAGGCCGAGTCAGACGGCTTCGGCCGCGCATCCTCAGGGTGACCCCGTAGGTTCGCGGCCGAAGCCGTATGACGACGGCATCCGGGCGTCTCGCGCCGCGAGAATCGGTGGATCCAGGCTAAGCCTAGGCGGCCGCGCCGGCCACGTGCGCGCCGTGCTTGGCCTCGAAGGCCACCCGGTCGGCGGCGACCTGGCGCTGGATCCACGCGCGCAGCGCGGGGTCCTCGCTCGCGACGGTCTGGGAGAGCCCGTGGCGGATGCGCGAGTCGGGCACGCAGACCGGCGGGCAGCCGGCCTGGCGCAGGCGCTCGAGCAGGTCGGTGTCCTGGTACCAGACGACCAGCTGCGGATCGAAGAACTCGCCGGGCGCGACCGCGTGCGCCTCGAGCGTGGAGCGAGGCATGGCGAAGCACCAGGCGGCGAAGTCGTGGCGCATCGCGCCGCCCTCGGTCAGCGGAAAGGCGACCGAGGCGCCGGCCCGCAGCCGCGCGCGCAGCGGCGGCCACCAGCCGGGCAGCGGCTCGACGTCGTCGTTCATGACGAGCAGGTAGTCGCCGCGAGCCGCGCGCAGGCCGGCGTTGACCGGCGCGGTGAAGCCCTGCGGCGGGGCGCCGTTGTCGATGACGATGATCTCGTGCGGCGCCTCGACGGTCGCCTGCACGGCGGCCACGCACGAGCGCACGCGCTCGGAGGTCGCGTCGAGCGTGGGGATGACGATGCTCAGCTCGGGCTGCGCGCCGAAGGCGCCGCGCGCGGCGACCATCCGGTCGCCGGGAGGCGTGACGACGCTCGCGGCGACCGAGACGACCTCGCCGCGGCGGGCGAGCGCGGCGACCAGCGCCGCGAGCTCGAGGCCCTCGGGCGCGGCGGGAACGCCGCCGACGGCCTCGAGGTCGGCGCGGCGGACGGCGAGCGCGTGCGCGCCGACCGCGGTCGGGTGGGCGTCGCCCGCGGTGACGCTCGCGGCGCCGGCCACGGCGGGGTCGGCGAGCGCGGCGAGCAGCGGGGCCAGCCAGGTCGCGCTCACGACCGGGGCGCCGCGCAGGATCACGACGTGCTCGGCCGAGCAGCGCCGCGCGCCCAGGGCGAGCGCGGCGGCCAGGCCGGCGCGCTGCGGCGTGCGGACGACGTCGACGTCGCCGCCGAGGAGGTCGAGGACCTCCTCCAGGCCGACCGAGGCGTCGTCGACGACGACGACCTCGAAGCTCGGGTCCTCGGGCAGCTCGGCCAGCGAGCCGAAGCAGCGCAGGGCCTGCTCCGGGCCGCCCTGCAGCGCGAGCACGATCGAGGCATCCACGCACCGGGTGGTCGGCCGGAGGCGCGGTCGCTTGAGCGACGCTCCGGCGTTGCCATTAACTGAAATAGGGGTCAGACCCCTAGCCCGGGTGCACGTAGCCGGTCGCTCCGCCGCCGTCGGGGCCGTACGTGCGCCGCGAGACGGCGTCCGAGGAGTTGCCCTCGATGGTGTGGATGGAGCCCGAGGCGTCGACGGACTCGACGATGCCGATGTGGCGCGAGCCCCAGACGATCAGGTCGCCGGGCTGCGGGGTGCTGCCGGCGGGCAGCGCACGGCCGGTGCGCTGGGCCCAGTCCCACACGGCGCTGACCGCGCCGAAGCCCTGGCCCTGCTCGCCGAGCGGCACGCCGGCCTGGCGGGCGGCCCAGGAGGCGAAGTAGGCGCACCACGGGCCGATGCCCGAGCCGGCCGTCGCCGCGCGGTACTCGGCGATCCGCGGCGAGTCGTTGGAGCCCGGGGGCTGCTCGGCCTGGCCGACCTCGGCGGCGGCGGCCTGGACGATCGCCGCCCCGGAGCCGGAGCTGGAGCCGGCGCCGGCCGCGGGCAGCCAGCTCGTCTGCGTGGTCGGGACGCCGAGCGCGGCGCCCGGGACGGCCTCGGTCTGCGCGCCGAGGACCGCCTGGAACGAGCCGCGGCCCGACGCCGACGCCGGACGTGGCGCGAGCGCCGTCTGGATCTCGGCGATGCGGGCCATGACGCTCTCGACGCTCATCGCCCCGGGTGGTCGGCGCGCCGAGCGCGGGCTTGAGGCTTAAACGCCGACGGGCGGGCCGTCGTGGCCCGCCCGTCGCGGTTCCGTCCCCCTGGGGGCGTCCATTCCCCCGGAGTGGGTGCTGCGTGCTAGCGGAGGAGGCTGAGCACGCCCTGGCCGGCCTGGTTGGCCTGCGCGAGCATCGCGGTGCCGGCCTGGGCCAGGATCTGGTTCTTGGTGAGCGCCACCGTCTCCGCGGCCATGTCGACGTCGCGGATGCGGCTCTCGGCGCTGACC
>DASXRF010000100.1:0-2539 GCA_036506755.1 Solirubrobacteraceae bacterium
GCAGCCACTCGACGAGCTGCTCGGGCTCGATCTCCAGCTCCGGGGCGGTGTAGGCCATCAGCCGCCGCTCATGTTGCCGTACCGGTCCTCGACGCGCTCGATCGTCGCGCCGGCCGGCACGCTGAACGTCTCGCCGCGCGCGCGGCGGGTGCGGCGCCGGCCGCCGGCGACGAACGTCAGCCGGCCGCCGGTCGCGAACGCCGGACGGTCGGTCAGGTCGACGTTCGCGCGCGCGGCGGGGTACGCGAGGCGCAGCGCGGTCGGGCTGACGCGGTCGACCGTCAGCGCGTGCGAGGGGCCGACGGCGAACGGCGCCGACGCAAGCCGGTAGAACGTGTACCAGCCGGTCGGCGCGGCGTGGGTGTGCGACGCGGACACGAGGATGTTCTGCGCGCTGAAGCCGCGGTCCTTCAGCGCCTCGGCCGCCTCGGCGACGGCGCCGCCGGAGATCGCGTTGACGTCCATGGCCACGAGCGCGACCTTCCTTCCGTCGCGCTCCAGCACGATCGCGCGAGCGAACAGGCGCGTGTGCTGACCGCGCAGGACGGCGTCCGAGCGCACCCAGCCCATCATGTAGTAGCCCGTGCGCGGCGTGATGTCGGCGCGCCCGACGCCGGCGCGCAGCGTCCCCGCGCTCGCCGGAGCGGCGGCGGCGAGCGCGGCCAGCACGACCGCCAGGACCGTCCCCCCTGCACGCACGGCGGCGATCCTATGCGCGACGACCCTCGGGGTGGTGCACTACGGGCTGTGACCGGGCGGCTCCTCGTCGACGGCATGAACGTGATCGGGTCGCGCCCCGACGGCTGGTGGCGCGACCGGCGCGGGGCCCAGCGCGCGCTCGTGGCCGCGCTGGGCGCCCTGCGCGAGCGGGTGACCGTGGTCTTCGACGGCGCCCCGCACGACGTCGATGCGCCCGACGGCGTCGAGGTCGCCTTCGCGCCGCACGCCGACGACGAGATCGCCGCGCGCGCACGCCCGGGAGTGTGCGTGGTCACCTCCGACCGGGCGCTCGCCGAGCGCGTGCGGGCGGCCGGCGCCGAGGTGGTCGGCGCGAAGGCGTTTCGCGAGCGCCTCGCCTAGCCCCAAAAGAGGTTGAACATCCCGAACACGCGCCCAGGCGCGTACGCGGGGGCCGGACCGAGGCGCATCCGCGTCGCCTGGTTGATCGGGCGCAGGCCCCACGCGCGCAGCGCGCGCAGCGCCTCGCCGTTGGCGTCGGGCAGCGAGACGGTCAGAGGGCCGGCGCGCGACCGGCGCAGGGCGCTGAGCAGCGCCAGCCCGGCGTCGGTGTCGACGGCCACGACGCTCGGGCCCAGGCCCCACGGCGAGCGGAGCGCGCTCCCCGCCAGGTGGCCGTCGCGCTCGAGCCCCAGGCCCGCAGCGGCGTCGAGGGGTCCGAGGGCGTCGAAGACGGGTGCACGGTCCTCGCCGGTCGCCGCGGCGTCGAGGGCCCGCACGGCGCTGCGGTCGCCCGGAGCGAGCGGGCGGATGCCCGCCGGCGGCGCGCCGCCCGGCGGGGGCGCGACGTCGCGCCAGGCGTGCGCCTCGCCCTCGGCGGCGAAGCCCAGCCGCTGGTACACGGGCCGCCCGGACTCGGTCGCGTAGAGCAGGACCGTCCGCGCGCCGTGCTCGCGCAGCCACTCGACCGCCGCCTCGGTGAGCGCGGTGCCGATGCCGCGCCGGCGGAGCGCTCCGACGACGCCGAGCGCGCCGATCCAGCCCGTGGCGCCAAAGCCCGCCATCGCCGCGCCGCCGATCACGTCGCCGTTCTCGACGGCGGCGAGCACCTCGCTGCCCGGCGAGACCGACGGGAACTCGAGCAGGCGCCCGACGTTCGCCCCCAGGCCGGCGGCCCGCAGCGCCGCGGCCACCGGGCCGAGCTCCTCGGCGCGGGCGGGGCGGACGTCGACGGGCATCGCGCCCGCAGGCTACGCGGCGGCGCTGCGCGCCCGCCTCAGGCCGGGTCCGCCCTCAGGCGGCGCCTACGCGTACGGGTCCGTGCGGCGGTCGACCACCCGGTCGCGCACGACGCGGTCACGGTCGGCCTGCAGCAGGAACAGCAGCGAGATGACAAGGCCCAGGATCCCCACGACCATGAGGATCACGCCGACCGTGGCCAGCTCGACCCCGGAGACGCTCGCCGTGACGGCGAACTTCAGGATCGCTCCGACCGCGATGAGGAAGAGCGAGGTTCCGATGCCCATGTTCGGGGCCTACCCCCGCTGCGGCGAGACCCAAACCGGGGGATAGCATCCGTCGGGTGGAGCTGACAGCCGACGTTTACGCGGTTCCGCAGGAGCTTTTGGACTTCCGCGACACGATTCGCCAGATCGTCAGCGAGCGCGTGGCGCCGCGGGCGGCCGAGATCGACGCGACGGGCGAGTATCCGTGGGATATCCGGCGGTTGTTCGCCGAGCAGGACATCCTGGGGTTGCCGTTCGCCGAGGAGTACGGCGGGACGGGGACGGGGACGCTGATGCTGCAGATCGCGGTCGAGGAGATCGCGCGGGCGTGCGCGTCGAGCGCGCTGATCCTGATG
>DASXRF010000101.1:0-2237 GCA_036506755.1 Solirubrobacteraceae bacterium
CCGCCGGGCTCGTCGTTGTTGTTGTGGATCGTGCGGTCGGCGACCTGGATCGTGTCGCCGAGCTCGAACTTCGTGTCCGGGCGCACGACGTTGTCCTCGAGCGCCCCGGCGACGGTGAACGGCTTGAACGTCGAGCCGGGCTCGTAGTTGAAGGCGACCGCCCGGTTCTGGCGCGCGTAGGCGGGCGCGCCCGCCGGGTCGTTGGCGTCGACGCGGGGCCAGTTGGCCATCGCGAGCACCTCGCCGTCGCGGGGATCCATGACGATCGCGGTCGCGCCCTTGGGGCGGTAGACCTGCCCGACGGCGCCGAGGACGGCCTCGACCTTGCTCTGGATCGCCGCGTCGATCGTCAGCCGCAGGCTCTTGCCCGCCTCGGCCGGGACGGTGTCCTGGACCGCGATCGGCTGCTGCAGGGCGTCCTTGGTCAGCCGCCGCGTGCCGTCGTGGCCGCGCAGCACGCCGTCTCGGCTGTACTCCAGGCCGGCGAGGCCATGGCCGTCGACGCCGACGTCGCCGAGTAGCTGCGAGGCGAGCTGGTTGCGCGGGTAGGTCCGCCGGTTGGTCGGGATGAGCTGGACGCCGGGGATGGCGAGCTTGGCGATCGCGGCGGCGGTCGTGGCCGAGAGCTGGCGCGCGAGGTAGACGAATCCCGTGTCGCGGCGCGCGAGCTTGCGCACCAGCTCGCCCTCGTCGGCGCCGAGCAGCGGCGCGAGGCGCTTGGCCACGCGAGGCGCGTCCTTGACGAGGTACGGCGTGACCGCGACGTCGTCGGCCGGCTCGGAGACGGCGAGCTCGACGCCGTGGCGATCGAGGATCGCACCGCGCCGGGCGGGCACGGTGATCTCCGAGACCTGCTGGGTCGTCGCGGCGTGCTTGAGCGTCGTCGCCTTGACCGTCCCGAGCCAGGTCGCCTTGACCCCGGCGAAGACGAGCAGCCCGAGGAAGGCGGCGAAGAGCAGGCCGATGCGGCGGTGGATCAGCGGCACGGCGGCACGGGACGGCTTGGGATGCCGCAGATGGTCGCGTGCGCGTCGGTCGGATCCGGCGCGCCGGCCGCGCGGCGGCTCACGGCTGCTGCGTGGTGGCCGGCGCCGTGGTCGCGGTCGCGGCGGGAGCCGTACGGTTCGCGGTGGCGGGCGGTGCGGTCGCGCTCGCTGCGGGAGCGCTGCCGGTGGCCGGCGCTGCGGGCGTTGCCGGTCCGGGCACGGCGCCCGTCGTCGGCGTGCCGGTCGTGGCGGGGCCGGTAGCCGTCGCGGCGCCCGGTTGCGCCGTCGCGGCGGGGGCCGCTGTCGCGCTCGCTCCGGGCGGAGCGCCCGCGGTCGCCGCCGCTTGCGCCGCTCCCGGAGTCGGCGCGAGCGCGCCCGCGCCGATCCCGGCGGGCTGGGGGCCGGTCGCGGTGCCGGTGGCCAGCGCCGTCGCGCCGTCGCCGCCCATGCGCTTGCCGTTGCGACCGAGGAAGGTCACCGCTCCGGCCGGCGGGACGACGAGCCCGAGGCGCGCGGCCTCGGCCTGCAGCCGGTCGTCGGAGCCCAGCTCGGAGACCGCGCCGCGCAGCTCGGCGTTCTCGCGGTCGAGGGTCGCCGCGCGCTCGACCGACCGCCCGATGCCCGCGTTGAGCTTGAGCAGCGAGACCTGCATGAAGACGATCCCGAACAGCGCGAACGCGACGAGCGCGATCCACGCGCGGCCCGTGAGCAGGCGCTCGAGCAGCGGGTGGTCGGCGAGCGCCGCGAGCCGGCGCAGCGCCCGGCGTCCCCAGCCGGGTGAGCCGAGCGGGCGCGGGAGGGCGACGGTCCCGCCGGCGGCGGTCACGGCGCGTGGACGCACAGGACCGGACACGCGGCGCGGGACGCGTGAGGTCGGACCGCGGCGCGTCGCGGTGCGGTGGCGGCCGGTCGTGGCGGCGGCGCTGGCGGGGGGCGGGCTCATGCGGGCTCCTCCGTGAGCTTTCTGGCGGCGCGCAGGCGAGCGGATGCCGCGCGGGGGTTGCGAGCGATCTCCTCGGCCGACGGCGTGATGCCGCCGCGGGCCAGCAGCGCGGCCTCGGCGCTGCGCCCGCAGGCGCACACCGGCAGGTCGGGCGGGCATACACAGCCCCGTGCCCGCTCGGCCAGGAAGCGCTTCACGCGACGGTCTTCAAGAGAGTGGAAGGAAATCCCTGCAAAACGCCCACCAAAAAGCAGGAGCGCCCACGCGAGGGGCAGGGCGCGGTCGAGCTGGTCGAGCTCGCCGTTGAC
>DASXRF010000102.1:0-7194 GCA_036506755.1 Solirubrobacteraceae bacterium
CGTCGCGGCGCTCGCGGGCGCGGGCGGCGGGGTCGCCGTCGAGCTCGCCCCTCGCGAGGCTCGCGGCGTGATCGCCCCCGCGTCCGTGCGAGCCGTCCGCGCCGCCGTCGTCGCCGCGCTCGCCAGACCGCCCGCTCGCCGCGCCGGCGCGGGCGCCGGACACCCGCGCGCCGCCGTTCGCCTCGGCCGAGCCGCCGCCACGCCCCGGCCCGCGGCCGTTGCCGCCCCCGGGCGGATCGTCGGGCGGCTCGCCGTCGTCGAGCGCGCGGTCGAGCTCGTCCTGGGCGGGCGCGTGGCCGTCCAGCGGGTCGCGGCGGCGGCGGTGGACGAGCGCGAGCGGAGCGGAGCGGCGCACGTGCTCCTCTGTGACCTCATCCGCGCCGTCGAGCGCGGCGAGCGCGCGCGCCGCCCGCGCACACACGATGTCCCCGCGCACGCCGTCGACCCCCAGCCTGGCGCAGGCCCCGGTGATGCGCAGCAGCTCGCGCTCGGGCAGGCGCACGCCGGGCAGGCCCTCGCGCGCGGCGGCGATCCTCGCCGCCAGCGCGTCCTCGTGCGGCGCCCAGCGCGCGGCGAAGGCGGCGGGGTCGCGTTCGAAGGCCAGCCGGCGGCGCACGATCTCGGCGCGCACCCCGGGATCGGCGGGCGTGCGCACGTCGACGCCGAGCCCGAAGCGGTCGAGCAGCTGCGGGCGCAGGTCGCCCTCCTCGACGTTCATCGTGCCGACGAGCAGGAAGCGCGCGGCGTGCTGCACCGAGACCGCGTCGCGCTCGACGCGGGCGACCGCCGAGGCGGCCGCGTCGAGCAGCGCGTCGACGAGGTGGTCGGGCAGGAGGTTGACCTCGTCGACGTAGAGGATCCCCTGGTGCGCGCGGGCGAGCAGGCCGGGCTCGAAGGCGTGCTCGCCGGCCAGCGCGCGGGCGAGGTCGAGCGCGCCGACGAGGCGATCGAGCGTCGCGCCGAGCGGCACCTCGACGAGCGGCGCGGGGCGCGGCGCGACGGGCGCGTCGTGCGGGACCAGCCCGCCGGGAGCGTGCTCGCCGGGCGCGAAGGCGAACGCCTCGTCCTCGGCGGCGTCGACCGCCGGCAGCAGCGGCGCCAGCGCGCGCACCGCCGTCGACTTCGCCGTCCCGCGCTCGCCGCGGATCAGCACGCCGCCGACGTCGGGGGCGACGGCGTTGACGAGCAGCGCCTCGACGAGCGCCTCCTGGCCGACGATCGCGCTCAGCGGGAACGTCACGCGCCCGCCTCCTCGAGCTCGCCCTCGACCGCGAGGAAGCGCTCGCGGATCCCGGCGAGCGTCGCCTCGGACGGCTCGCCCCACAGGCCGCGGTCGGCGGCCTCGAGCAGGCGCTCGGCGATCGCGCGGGCGGCCCACGGGTTCGAGCGGCTCATGAACGCGGCGACGTCGTCGTCGAGCAGGTAGCGCTCGGCCACGCGCTCGTACATCCAGTCCTCGGCGACGCCGGTGGTCGCGTCGTAGCCGAACAGGTAGTCGACGGTCGCCGACAGCTCGGCGGCGCCCTTGTAGCCGTGACGGATCATCGACGCGATCCAGCGGGGGTTGGCCACCCGCGCGCGGAACACGCGCCGGGTCTCCTCGGCCAGCGTGCGCGCGACGACGCGCGACGGGTCGGCGCTGTCGCCCAGGTACGCGGCGGGCTCGCGGCCGGTGAGCGCGCGCACCGTCGCCACCATCCCGCCGTGGTACTGGTAGTAGTCGTCGGAGTCGAGGATGTCGTGCTCGCGGTTGTCGACGTTCTTGACCGCGACGTCGATGCGCCCGTAGCAGTCGCGCATCGCGTCCACCGCCGGCGCGCCGTCCAGCCCGCGGCCGTAGCCGTAGCCGCCCCACGCCTCGTAGACCTCGGCCAGGTCGGCGTCGCCGCGCCAGTCGCGGGTGTCGAGCAGCTGCAGGAGCCCCGCGCCGTAGGTGCCGGGCCTGGAGCCGAACACGCGCGTGGTCGCGCGCCGCCACGCCGCGTCGGCGCCGAGCTCGACGGCCAGGCGCTCGGCGTCCGCGCGCGCGTGCGCCGCGACGTAGTTGTCCTCCGGCGGCTCGTCGAGACCCGCGACGGTGGCGATCGCGTCGTCGAGCAGCGCGACGAGGTGCGGGAACGCGTCGCGGAAGAAGCCCGAGATCCTGATCGTGACGTCGATGCGCGGGCGGCCGAGCTCCTCGAGCGCGATCACGTCGAGGCCCGTGACGCGCTGGGTCTCGGGATGCCAGACGGGCCGCACGCCGAGCAGCGCGAGGATCTCGGCGACGTCGTCGCCCTGCGTGCGCATGGCCGACGTCCCCCACGCGACGAGGCCGACCATGCGCGGCAGCGCGCCGGTCTCCCGGCGGTGGCGCTCGAGCAGGGCGTCGGCGAGCCGGCGCCCGACGTCCCACGACAGCTCGGAGGGCAGCGCGCGCGGGTCGACGGAGTAGAAGTTGCGGCCGGTCGGCAGGACGTCGAGCCGGCCGCGCGTCGGGCTGCCCGACGGGCCGGCGGGGACGTGCCGGCCCTGCAGCGCGGCGAGGACGTGGGCGATCTCGTCCGTGGAGCGGCGGATGCGCGGGACGATGTCGGTGGCGGCGAGGCGCAGGAGCTCCTCGACGCGGGGGTCGGGCCGGCCCAGCACCTCCTCGCAGACGCCCGCGGGGTCCCAGCCGCGATCGGCCATCGCGTCGAGCAGCGCCATCTGCGCCGCCTCCAGCCGATCGAGCAGGTCGCCCGCGCTGGCCGCGGGGCCGCGGAAGCGCTCGAGCAGGGCGGCCGGCGCGCCCGGCGCGGGCGCGCCGGGCGCCGCGACGAGCGCCGGCTCGTCGAGCCCGAACGCGGCGCCGACGGCACGGCGCAGGCCGGGCAGGCGCAGCATCGCCGCGATCAAGCCGCGCAGCTGGTCGCCCTCCGGCGCGCGGCCGAGCACGTGCAGCCCGTCCTTGACCTGGATGTCCTTGACCTCGCACAGGTAGCCGTCGATGTGCCCGACGAGCGCGCCGACGTCGTCGGGACGCTCGGTCACGCCGAGGTCGGCCTGGAGGTTGGCGCTCTCGATCGCCGACCAGATCCGCGCCGCGAGCGCCGGCAGCTTGGGCGGGTCGAGCACCTCGAGGCGCGCGTACTCGTCGAGCAGCGTCTCAAGCTCGGCCAGCTCGTCGTAGGTGTCGGCCCGCATCATCGGCGGGACGAGGTGGTCGACGATCACCGCATGGGCGCGGCGCTTGGCCTGCACCCCCTCCCCCGGGTCGTTGACCACGAACGGGTAGACGAGCGGGACATCGCCGAGCGCGGCGTCGGGGGCGCATGCGGCGCTCAGCGCGAGCATCTTCCCGGGCAGCCACTCCAGCGTGCCGTGCTTGCCGAGGTGCACGATCGCGTCGGCGCCCCACACCGCGTCGAGCCAGCGGTAGCACGCGAGGTAGTGATGGGTGGGCGGCAGCTCGGGGTCGTGGTAGATGCCGACCGGATCCTCGCCGTAGCCGCGCGGCGGCTGGATGGCCACGAGCACGTCGCCGAGCTCGAGGCCGGCGATGACGAGCTCGTCGCCGTCGAGGTAGCGGTCGCCGGGCGGCGGACCCCAGCGCTCCTCGATCGCCTCGCGCAGCTCCGCCGGCAGCGTCGCGTACCAGGCCTCATAGTCGGCGACCGGCAGGCGCAGCGGCGCCGCAGCCAGCTGCTCCCCGGTGAGGAACTCCGGGTCATGCCCCCCGGCGGCGATCAGGGCGTGCATCAGCGTGTCGCCGTCGGCGAAGTCGTGCTCGACGCCGAGCGCGCGCAGCAGCTCCAGGGCGCTGGCCGGTGTGTCGAGCCCCACCGCCATGCCCACCCGCGCGTGCCTGGTCGGGAAGCTCGTGAGCAGGACGGCGACCCGCGGGCGCTCCAGCGCACGCAGCCGCGCGTGGCGCACCGCGAGCCGAGCGACGCGCGCGCAGCGCTCGGCGTCGGGCACGTAGCGCGGCACCGGGTCGCGCTCCTTGAACGAGATCACCCCACCGAGCAGCCGGCCGTCGAACTCGGGGATCGCGACCTGTGTCGCCGCGTCGAGCGGCGTCAGTCCCGAGTCCGAGGCCAGCCAGGCGGCGCGGGGGCTCGTCGCGCAGATCGCCTGCAGGACGGGGACGTCGAGCGCGGCGAGCGCCTGGGCGTCCCAGTCCTCCGCGTCGGCCGCGCCCGAGCCGCCCGTGGCGAGCATCGTCGTCAGCAGCGCATCGACATGGCCGTCGAGCAGCTCGAGCGCCGGGACGCGCCCGTCGCCGTCGCGGCGCAGGCTGTAGCTCCACACCGCCAGCGCGTTGGCGCCGGCCAGCTCGATCGCCGCGCACAGCGCATCGACGAACGCGGTGTTGCCGGTCAGCCGATGCGAGCGGTAGAAGCAGATGCCGATCGTCGGGCGCGCCGGGTCGAGGTGCGCGAGCGCCTCCTCGATCGGCACGTCGCCCGCGCCCGGGACGTAGACCCCCAGGTCGTCGATCTCCCGAGGCGGCTCGAACCCGTGGCCCTCGAGCAGGAAGGTGTCGGCCAGGAACCGCAGGAGGTGCTCGACGTTGGCGACGTCGCCGTGGCGCAGGTACTCGCCGGCCTGGGCGACCGCACCCGCCGGCGCAAGGGAGAGCGCGGTCATCTCGGCATCGGGCTCGGCCTCGCCGCCGAGCGCGAGCAGCGCGATCCCGCGCGCGGCGCAGCGCTCGCGCAGCACGTCGAAGCCGTCCACCCATCCACGCCGCCCGCCGAGGATCCGGCACAGCACGACACGCGCGCCGTCGAGGACCTCGTCGACGAAGGCCTCGACGTCAGTCCTCTGCGCGGGGTTGGCGCACCGCACCTCGGGAAAGCCCGCCGGCAGCCGCTCGACCGCCGTCGCGGCGGCGAGGATCTCCGTGTCGGCGGTCGTCACGAAGCGCAGCACGCGCGCACCTCCGTCTCGACGATCGGCAGGTCGCCCGGCGGCCCGCCCTCGATGAGCTCGGCCAACCGGGTCGTGTCGACGTGGTCGGCGATCAGGTCGCCGAGCGTGTCGAGGTGCGCCTCGCGCACGGCGGCGAAGGGGGTCGTGCCGGGCGCGAAGCGCCGTCCCCGCGCCGCCGCGACCTGGCCGAGCAGCGCGCGCCGGAACGCGTCGTGCTCGAGCGCGCCGTGCCACGAGAGGCCGATGACCGCGCCGTCACGGCAGCCCTCGCCGTCGCTCATCAGCGCCTCGCCCCCGTGCCGCTCGACGCGCCCGTGACGGATCTCGTAGCCGCTCGCCTCGGTGCCCAGCCAGTCGCAGCGTCCCGAGGACCGGCGCAGGAGCTTGTCGGCCGCGAACGCCGTCGTCACCGGCAGCAGCCCGAGCCCGTCGACCGCGCCGCGGCGCGACTCCACGCCGTCCTCGATGCGCTCGCCGAGCAGCTGGTAGCCGCCGCAGATCCCGAGGATCGGCCCGCCCGCGGCCGAGCGGGCGGCGAGCGCGCGGGCGAGGCCCGCCCTGCGCAGCCCCTCGAGGTCCTCGACGGTGGCCTTCGTCCCGGGCACGACCACGAGATCCGCGCGCTCGACGTCGGCGACCGACCGCGTGAAGCGCACGCGCACCCCCGGCTCGGCGGCCAGCGCGTCGGCGTCGGTGAAGTTGCTCATCCACCGCAGTCGCACGACGGCGACGTCGAGCGTGTCGCCCGCGGTGGGACGCTCCGGGCGCGACGCCTCCAGCGCCAGCGAGTCCTCGACGTCCATCCACAGGTCCTCGACATGCGGCAGGACGCCGAGCACCGGGCGGCCGGTGAGCGCCTCGATGCGCTCGATCCCCGGCGCGAGGATCGACGCGTCGCCGCGGAACCTGTTGATGACGAAGCCCGCGACGTGCGCCTGGTCGGCCGCGTCGAGCAGCGCGAGCGTCCCGAGCAGCGACGCGAAGACGCCGCCGCGGTCGATGTCGGCGACGACGACCACGGGCAGCCCGGCCGCGCGGGCGAGGCCCATGTTCGTCAGGTCGGCGTGACGCAGGTTGATCTCGGCCGGGCTGCCCGCGCCCTCGCAGACGACGACGTCGAAGCGCTCGCGCAAGCCGCCCAGCGCCGCGGCCACCACGGGACGCAGCTCGTCCTTCATCGCCTGGTAGGAGCCCGCGTCGGCGTCGGCGTACGGGCGGCCCATCACGACGACCTGGCTGTGGCGCTCCCCCGACGGCTTGATGAGCACGGGGTTCATCGCGGCCTCCGGCTCGAGCCCGGCCGCCGCGGCCTGCACGGCCTGCGAGCGCCCTATCTCGCTGCCGTCGGGCGCGACGACCGAGTTGAGCGCCATGTTCTGCGCCTTGAACGGCGCCACGCGCACGCCCTCGCGCCGGAGCCAGCGGCAGATCCCGGCGGTGACGACCGACTTGCCGGCGTCGGAGTGCGTCCCGCACACGAGCAGCGCGCCCCTCATCGCCGCGCCGCCGCCGCGCACGCGGCCGTCGCCACCGCGCCGATCGTGACCGACAGTCGCACGGCGCGTCGCACCGTTGCCGCGCCGGGGGCGGCGCCGTCCCCGAGCTGCGGGCGATGCTCGAGGCGCCCGCCGTAGCTGAGCGGCCCTCCGAGCCGCACGCCGAGCGCGCCCGCGAACGCGGCCTCGAGGCGCCCGGCGTTGGGGCTCGGGTGCGCCGCGCCGTCACGGCGCAGCGTGCGCCACGCCGCGCGCGGCGACCCGCCGGCGACGGGCGCGCAGATGACGGCGAGGCCCGCCCCGGCGCGCGCGGCCGGCCAGCTCATGAGGTCGTCGAGGCGCGCGGCGGCCCAGCCGAAGTCGGCGTAGCGCTCGCTGCGGTGGCCGACCATCGCGTCGAGCGTGTTGGCGGCCCGGTAGCTCGCGACGCCCGCGGGCCCGGCCACCGCGCCCCACAGCAGCGCTCCGACGACCGCGTCGCCGGTGTTCTCGGCGACCGACTCCACCACGGCGCGGCAGACCCCGCCGGCGTCGAGCTCGTCCGCGTCGCGCCCGGCGAGCGCGGGCAGCGCGGCACGCGCGCGAACGAGATCGCCGGCGTCGAGCGCGGCGGCGATGCCCCGCGCCTCGCGCCCGAGCGAGCGCCCGCCGAGCGCCGTCCACGTGATCGCCAGCAGCGCGGCGCCGCGGCCGAGCGCGCGCGCCAGCAGCTCGCCGGCGAGCGCGGCCAGCCCGACCAGCCCGAGCGCGTAGGCGAGGCCACGCGCCTTGGTCGGCGCGTACACCCCGCGCTCGACGCGCG
>DASXRF010000103.1:0-6466 GCA_036506755.1 Solirubrobacteraceae bacterium
AACCCGCACGGCGAGTATGAGCTGCGGCTGTTCACCAACGGCTCGTAGATCCGGATGTCTGCCGGCGCCGGCGGCATCTGTTCCAGATCAGACGACGCGCAGCCGCGACCGACGCGCCGCCCTGAGGCCGAGCAGGGCGCCGCCCGGCAGCCCCGCGGGCGGTTGGTGCCTAGTCGCTGAGTCCCCGCGATCGGACTCAGGGCGGGAGGGGTGGCGGTCGACTATTGGGCCACGAGTCCCTGTGGACGCGTCTTGCTGACCCCCTGCCCATGCGCTCCCTCCCCCTTGTCGCCATCCGCCGCCGTGCCGCCGTCGCGCTGCTGCTGCTGACCGCGCTCACGGGCGGGACGTACGCCGTGCAGCGCATCGGGACGGTGCGCGAGCGCCGGTCCGACAAGATCCTCGACGTCACCGCGCGCCAGGAGATGCTCAGCCAGCGGGTCGCCCTGCTCGTCCAGGCGCTGGGCGGCGAGCTGACGGCCGGACAGCGCGTGGCCGCTCGCCAGCGGCTCGGGCGCGCCGTCGACCTGCTGGGCGCCTCGCATCGCGCCCTGCTCGCGGGGACCGACGAGATCCCGGCCGTCCGGACCGACGTGCGCCGCAAGCTGCGGGAGCTCGACGCCCCGCTCGACGAGTTCCTCACCCACGCGCGAGTGGTGTCCGAGCGATCGCTCTTCCTGCCCGTCGATCCCGACGTCGGCTATGTCCGCGCGGCGGCCCAGACGGCGCTGCTCAACGGCCTCAAGGAGGTCGCCGCGGCGCAGCAGGCGCAGGCCGCGCACGATCGCCGCGCGGCCGAGCGCGCGGGCGTCGGCATCGTCGTGCTCACGCTGCTCGTCCTGCTCGCGGCGACGCTCATGCTCATCCAGCCGCTGCTCGTCCGCCTGCGCCGCGAGGTGGCCTTCGGCGAGCTGCTCCAGGACGTCGCCGTGGCCGCGAACGCCGCGACGAGCGTCGAGGAGCCGATCCGCGAGTCCCTGCTGCGGGTCTGCTCGCTCATGGGCTGGGCGGTCGGGCACGCCTACCTGCTCGATCGCGCCAACGGCGTCCTCGCCTCGTCGGCCATCTGGCACCTCGAGGAACCCAAGGCGCACGAGGGCTTCCGGCGCGCTTCCGAGGCGATCCGCCTGTCGCCCGGCGTCGACCTGCCCGGGCGCGTGCTCGTCCAGCGCCGGCCGGTGTGGCTCGCCGACGTCACCCAGGACCACAACTTCCCGCGCAAGGCGGTCGCCCGCCAGCACGGCCTGCGCGCCGCCGCGGCCTTCCCGGTCCTCGTCCAGGACCAGGTCGTCGCGGTGCTCGAGTTCTTCTCCGGCGAGGCGCTGCGCCCCGACCGCGGCCTGCTGGAGATCATGGGCCACGTGGGCACGCAGCTCGGCCGGGTGGTCGAGCGCGTCGCCGCCGAGCAGCGCCTGCTGCGCCAGGCGCGCCACGACGGCCTGACCGACCTCGTCAACCGCGCCTCCTTCCACGAGCGCGTGCGGCTCGCCCTGTCGCGCCCGCGCAGCCCGGAGGAGGGCGTCCCGGCCGTGCTGTTCATCGACCTCGACAACTTCAAGGAGGTCAACGACGGCCTCGGCCACGACGCCGGCGACCGCCTCCTGCGCGAGGTCGCCGCGCGCATCGCGTCCGTGACGCGCGACGCCGACGCGGTCGCCCGCCTGGGCGGCGACGAGTTCGCCGTGCTGCTGGCCACCGTGCGCAAGGAGGAGGAGGCCGTCGCGGTCGCCGACCGGATCACGCAGGTCCTCGCCGCGCCGATCGCGCTGCGCGACGACGAGGCGCTCGTCGGCGCGTCGATCGGCATCGCCATCGCCGAGCGCGACGGCGACCAGGACCTCGGCGCGCTCATCCGCAACGCCGACGTCGCCATGTACACCGCGAAGGCGCGCTCGGCCCCCTACCACCTGTACACACCGCAAGACGACAATTTGACCCGCTCGCGCGTGGAGCTCGTCGCCGACCTGCGCCGGGCGATGTCCGCCGACGAGCTCTTCCTCGTCTACCAGCCGAAGGTCGATCTGCAGACGATGCAGTGCAAGGGGGTCGAGGCGCTCGTGCGCTGGCGCCACCCGACCCGCGGCATCCTCAGCCCCGACGCCTTCCTCGAGCTCGCCGAGAAGTCCGGCCAGATGCGCAAGCTCACGCGCGCGGTGCTCGACCAGGCGCTGGCCGACCAGGCCCGCTGGCGGGCCAACGGCCTGCCGCTCGACATGGCCGTCAACCTCTCGCCCTCGAACCTTCGCGACCCGCGGCTGGTCAAGGACCTGCAGCGGATGCTCGACGTGCACGGGCTCAAGGCCTCGGACCTCGTGCTCGAGATCACGGAGAACGTCCTCATCGTCGACGAGGCGCAGGCGGCCGAGACCGTGGCCGAGCTGGGCCGGCTCGGCGTGGCGCTCGCGATCGACGACTTCGGCACGGGCCACTCGTCGCTGACCCGCCTGCGCGACCTGCCCCTGGCCGAGCTGAAGATCGACCGCTCGTTCGTCACGCGCATGGAAGAGGTGCGCGACGACGAGAAGATCGTGCTCTCGACGATCCAGCTCGCGCACTCGCTCGGCCTGGCCGTCGTGGCCGAGGGCGCCGAGACGCCCGACGTGATCCGGCGCCTGACCGAGCTGGGCTGCGACATGGGCCAGGGCTACGCCTTCTCGCGGCCGCTCGAGGCGGACGCGCTGGCCGACTGGGCGCGTGTCCACGGCGTCGCTCCGCGCGAGCAGGCGCAGCTCAAGGCCGCCTGAACCACCCCGCGTAGACTCGCGGGCCATGGAGCTCGCCTGCCTCGACGGGGCCGTGCTGCCCGTCGCCGAGGCCCGCATCCCCGTGACCGACGACGGCCTGCTGCGCGGCGACGGCGTCTTCGAGGTCGTCCGCCTCTACGGCGGCCGGCCGTACGCGCTCGACGAGCATCTCGCACGCATGACCCGCTCGGCGGAGAACCTGCGCCTGCCCTTCGCGGCGGGCGACGTGGAGGCCGACGTGCGCGCGCTGCTCGACGCGGCCGCGCCCGGCGACGGGCTCTTGCGCCTCGTCGTCACCCGCGGCGGCCACCGGCTCGCGCTGCTCGAGCCGCTGCCCGACTACCCGCCGGCGATCTCGCTGGGCTTCGTCGAGTACGTGCCGACCCGGGTGCTCGACGGCATCAAGTCGCTGTCCTACGGCGGCAACATGCTCGCCACGCGCCTGGCGCGCGAGCGCGGCTTCGACGAGGCGCTGCTCGTCACGCCTCACGGCCGCGTGCTCGAGGGGCCGACGTCGTCGATCTTCGTCGCCTTCGACGGGCGGCTCGTCACCCCGCCGCTCGACGAGCACGTGCTCGACTCGATCACCCGCCGGCGCGTGCTCGAGCTCACCGACGCGGTCGAGCGCCCGATCACGGTCGACGACTTGCGCGCGGCGAGCGGCGCGTGCCTGGCCTCGACGACGCGCGAGGTCCAGCCGGTCCACCACATCGAGGACATCGAGCTCGACGTCAACGACGCGCTCGTGCGCGAGGCGGTGCGGCGCACCCGCGAGGCCATCGCCGCTTCGGTTTGAAAGTCGTCACGGTCATCGGCAACCGCCCCCAGTTCGTCAAGGCGGCGGCGGTGTCGCGCCCGCTGCGCGAGCGCCACCAGGAGGTGCTGGTCCACACCGGTCAGCACTACGACGACGAGCTGTCGACGATCTTCATCGAGGAGCTCGGGGTGCCGCGGCCCGACTACGAGCTCGGGCTGGGGACGGGCACGAACACCGAGCAGACCGGCCGGATGCTTGGCGCACTGGGCCCGTTGCTGGCCGACGAGCGCCCCGACGCGGTGCTCGTCTACGGCGACACGAACTCGACCCTCGCCGGCGGGCTGGCCGCGGCGCAGGCGGGGATCCCGGTGGCGCACGTCGAGGCGGGCATGCGCTCGTTCGACCGCCGCATGCCCGAGGAGCTCAACCGCGTGCTCGTCGACGCGCTGAGCGCGCTGCTGCTGTGCCCGTCGCGCACGGCCGCGGCCAACCTCGAGCGCGAGCACGCGCACGGCGCGATCGAGCTCGTCGGCGACGTCATGGTCGACGTGGCGCTGCTCTTCCAGCCGCGGGCGCGCGAGCGCTCGCTGCCGGTCACGGTCGACGACGGCTTCCTGCTCGCCACCGCGCATCGGGCGGGCAACGTCGACGACCCCGAGCGGCTGCGCGCGCTCGTCGAGCTGCTGTCCGCGGTGCCCGGGCCCGTCGTGCTGCCGCTGCACCCACGCACGCGCGCGCGGCTGGCGGCGGCCGGGCTGCTCGACAAGGTCGAGTCGCGGCTGCGCGTGACGCCGCCGCTCGGCTACGTCGACTTCACCGCCCTGCTCGTCCGGTCGCGCGCGGTCCTGACCGACTCCGGCGGCGTGCAGAAGGAGGCCTACCTCGCGGGCGTGCCGTGCGTGACGCTGCGCGACACGACCGAGTGGGTCGAGACCGTCGAGGCCGGCTGGAACGTGCTGGTCGACCTCGACGCCGACGCGGCGCGCGCCGCGCTCGAGCGCCCGGCGCCGGCCGAGCACCCGCCGCTGTACGGGGACGGACGGGCCGCCGAGCGCGTCGTCGCCGCGCTCGAGCGCACGCTAGGGGTCTGACCCCTAAGGTCGGCCGAGACGCTTGACGCGGCCCCCGAAGCGCTCCGCGTCGAGGACGCCGCGGCCGTCGACGATCGCCTCCGCGGGCAGGTCCTCCGGGCCGAGGTCGGCGTACTCGGCATGGTCGGCCTGGACGATGGCGGCGTCGACCGGCTCGCCATGCCAGGGCAGGAAGTCCAGCGCCTCCAGCTCCGCCTCGGAGAGCAGCGGGTCATGGCCGAGCACCTCGCTGACCCGGCGTGCCTGGAGCTCGTCGCGCAGGGCGAGCGCGCCGCTGAACGCGGTCTCCTTCACGCCGCCGCGGTAGGTCACGCCGAGGACGAGCACGCGCCAGCCGGCGACGTCGCCGAGCAGGTCGACCGCGTAGCCCGGCATGGCCTCGTTGACCTCGCGGGCCGCGCGGGGCAGGCGGGCATCGGGCGCGCCGGCGAGCAGGAAGCGGGGATAGACGGGGATGCAGTGGCCGCCGACCGCCACGCCGGGCTGGTGGATGTGGCTGAACGGCTGCGAGTTGGCGCCCTCGATCGCGCGCGCCACGTCGACCCCGTGGTCGTCGGCGATGCGCGCAAGCTCGTTGGCGAAGGCGATGTTGAGGTCGCGGTAGGTCGTCTCGGCGAGCTTGGCGAGCTCGGCCGTCTCCGCCGAGCCCATCGGCCAGACCTCCGCGTCCAGGAACGACCTGTAGAGCTCGACCGCCCGCGCCTCGCCGTCGGCGCTCAGGCCGCCCACCAGCTTCGGATAGGTCGCCAGATCGCGGAAGACGCGCCCGCTGTAGACGCGCTCGGGCGAGAAGACGATGTGGAAGTGGCGCTCGGCGATCAGCCCGCTGGCCTGCTCGAGCAGCGGCGCCAGGCGGCTGCGCGTCGTGCCGAGCGGGACGGTCGTCTCGACGCTCACGGTCGTGCCCGGCTGCAGGCCGGCGCCGATCGCGCGCACCGCGGCGTCCAGGGCGCGCCAGCCCGGACGCGAGCGGCGGTCGACGGCGAGCGGCGGGACGGCGACGACCAGGTCGGGCCCGGCGGCCACGGCGTCGGTCGTGCGCGTGCTCGCCTTCAGGCGCCCGGCGGCCACGGTCTCGCGCAGCGCCTCGGCGAGCCCGGCCTCGCCGGGGAACGGGGGCTCGCCGGCGTTGACGGCGTCGACCACGGCCGGGTCGATGTCGCAGCCCACGACGTCGTGGCCGGCGCGGGCGATCTGCGCGGCGAGCGGCAGCCCGATCTTGCCCAGGGCGACGACGACTGCTCTCATGTCGGGACCCTCACGGTCTCGCCCGTGGCGGCGCTGCGCAGGACGCTCTCGGCGCAGATGACGGTGGCCAGGCCCTCGTCGAGACTGACCACGGGCGGGCCGGGCTCGCCGCGCAGCAGCGCGCAGAACGCCTCGAGCTCGACGAGCAGCGGCTCTCGGCGCGAGAGCGCGTAGCGGGTGGCGTCGCCCTCGGAGACGCCCTTGAGCGCCTGGGCGGCCCCCCACTCGGACGTCACGTCGCCGTTGGCGAAGAAGGTCAGGTCGGCGGTCAGCGTGTCGGCCAGCAGCATGCCCCGCTCGCCGAGGATGCGCGTCCTGCGCGTCTTCGTCGGCGTCAGCCAGTCGACCGTGGCGCTGAAGACCAGGCCGCTCGCCACGCGCCCGTTGACGACGACCAGGTCCTCGTGCTCGCGGCCCATCTTGTGCGCCGTGTGCGCGGCGACGCTCTCGACGCGCGAGTCCGACAGCCAGCCGACGAGGTCGAGATCGTGCGTGGCGAGGTCCTTGACCACGCCGACGTCGCGGACGCGGTCGGGGAACGGGCCCACGCGCTCGGTGGCGACCAGGAACACCTCGCCGAGCTGACCGGCGCCCACCCGGTGGCGCAGCTCGAGCAGCGCTGGGTT
>DASXRF010000104.1:0-2022 GCA_036506755.1 Solirubrobacteraceae bacterium
CGGCCGCCGACCTGCTCTACACCGGGCGCCGCGTGCGCGGCGACGAGGCCCGCGCGCTGGGCCTGTGCGACCGCCTCGTGCCCGCCGAGCGCGTGCGCGACGAGGCCCGCGCCCTCGCCGCCGAGATCGCCGCCTCCGCGCCCCTCGCCGTGCGCGCGATCCGCAAGACGATGCGCGGCGACCTCGCCGAGCGCGTGCGCGCCGCGGTCGAGCGCGAAGCCTTCGAGCAGGACCGCCTCGCGGCCACCGAGGACTTCGCCGAGGGGGTCCGCGCGATGGCCGAGCGGCGCACGCCGCGCTTCCGCGGCCGTTAGGCAGATCGCGCCGTTTTGCGCACTAGCGCAGCGGCTTGCCCCAGTCCGTCTCGTCGCGCAGCTGCGCCTTCAGGACCTTGCCACCCGGATTGCGCGGCAGCGGCTCGCCGCGCACGGCGACGTACTGCGGGACCTTGAAGTCGGCGATGCGCTCGCGGGCGTGGGCGATGACCGCCTGCACGTCGAGCTCCTCGCCCTCGGCGGGGACGATCACCGCCCCGACCTTCTCGCCCATCATGCTGTCGGGCACGCCGACCGCGGCCACCTCGCCGACGCCGGGCGCGCCGGCGAGCGCGCTCTCGACCTCGATCGAGTACACGTTCTCGCCGCCGCGGTTGATCATGTCCTTCTTGCGGTCGACGATGTAGAGCAGCCCGTCGTCGTCGATGCGGGCCAGGTCGCCGGTGTGCAGCCAGCCCTCCGCGAAGGTCTCGGCGGTCGCCTCGGGCTTGTTCCAGTAGCCCTGCACGACGTTCGGCCCGCGGACGAGCAGCTCGCCGACGCCGGTGTCCGGGTCGGGCTCGTCGATGGCCAGGTCGCAGACCGGGGCCGCGAAGCCGACGGAGTCGGCGTGGTCGACCGCCTCCTCGTGGGGCAGGAACGACGTGATCGACGACGTCTCGGTCAGGCCGAAGCCGTTGCCCACCCGCGCGCCGGGGAACGCCTCCATGATCTTGTGCACCGAGCTGGCGGCGATCGGCGCGCCGCCGTAGGACACGTACTTCACCGAGCTGAGGTCGGTGTCGGCGAACCGCGGATGGCGCGTGAGCGCGTGGTAGATCGCCGGCACCGAGGTGAGCATGTCGACGCGCTCCTCGCCGACCGTGCGCAGGAAACCCTCGAGATCCAGCGCATTTGCGAGGACGAACACGCGGCCGCCGAGCTCGTTGGTGACGATCAGCTGGCTGTTGCAGCCGGTGACGTGGAAGAGGGGGACGTTGACGATCGTGGCGAGGTCGTTGCCGACGGTGTCGCGGTCGAGGCCGATGCAGCGCACGGCGTTCTCGCTGTTGGCCAGGAAGTTCGCGTGAGTGGTCATCGCGCCCTTCGGGAAGCCGGTGGTGCCGCTCGTGTAGAAGATCGCCGCCAGGTCATGCGGCCCGAGGTTCTCGACGGCGGCGGGCTCGCCGTCGGGCAGCGCGGTCCCGGGGGCGAAGACGAACGAGGCGCCCGAGTCGTCGATGACGTACTGGGCCTCGCTGTCGGTGAAGCGCGTGTTGACTGGCACCACGATGGCGCCGGCCAGCGCGGCGCCCCAGAAGGCCAGCACCCAGTCCAACCCGTTGGGCAGGCGGATGGCCACCCGGTCGCCGCGCCCGAGGCCCTCGCCGCCCAGGCCGCCGGCGACGCGCGCGGCGCGGTCCCACAGCTCGCGGTAGGTCAGCCGGTCACCACCGATCTCGGCGACGGCCAGCCCGTCCCCGAGGCGCTCGACGGTCGCCCGGAGCATGTGCACGAGCGAGTCCGGGCGGTCCGCATAGCGGGCGACGCCGTCGGCGCCGCGCTCGACGCCCGAGGTGTCGAACGGGTTGCGTCCCCGCGTGGCTGCTTCGATCACGACAGCTCCCTCCGTCACCGGGCCCGCATCGCGAGCCTTCGCGTTGCGATGTGCACGTTCTCGCAACGTACCTAGCGACTTCAGCGGGTGACCCGCCGTGGGCGCAAGCGCAGCATGGTCATCGTGAAGTATCCGCACGTCACCGAGAAG
>DASXRF010000105.1:0-8742 GCA_036506755.1 Solirubrobacteraceae bacterium
GCGCATCAAGGCCCTCGAGGAGGAGTTCGGCGTCTCGGCCGCCGCGGCGGTCGCCGTGGCCCCGGGCGGCGGCGGCGCTGACGCCGCCCCGGCCGAGGAGGAGTCGAGCACCGTCGACGTCATCCTGACCGGCGCGGGCGACAAGAAGATCCAGGTCATCAAGGTCGTCCGCGCGGCCACCGGCCTCGGCCTCAAGGAGGCCAAGGCCCTCGTCGACGAGGCGCCCAAGCCCGTCAAGGAGGGCGTCGACCGCGAGGAGGCCGACGCGCTCAAGGCGCAGATCGAGGAGGCTGGCGGCTCCGTCGAGGTGAAGTAATCACCGTCGTCGAGACCGTCACGCTCCGTGCCGGCGACCTGGAGGCGGACGTCGCCCCGGGCGCCGGCATGGTGTGCGCCTCGCTGCGCCACCGCGGCGGCGAGCTGCTCGGGGCGCGCAAGGGGCTGGAGGCCTACGCCGCCACCGGCTCGACGATGGGCGTCCCGCTGCTGTACCCCTGGGCCAATCGGATCGCCGCCCGCCGGTTCGAGGCCCTCGGCCGCACCGTGGATCTCGATCGCGCGCCGGGCCGCTTCCGCGACGACGCCGAGACCGGCCTGCCGATGCACGGCGCCAAGGTCGCGGGCGGGGCGTGGACGGTCGAGGAGCGCACCGAGCGCTCGCTGCGCGCGAGCTTCGACTGGGGCGCCGACGACCAGCTCCTTGCGGCCTTCCCGTTCCCGCACCGGGCGAGGCTCGAGGTCTCGCTCGCCGAGGGCGCGGCGCGCTGGAGCGTCGCGATCGAGGGCGACGCCCCGGTCGCCCTCGGCTTTCACCCGTACCTGCGCCTGCCGCCCGACGCGAGCGTCGACGTGCCGGTCCGCGAGCGCCTCGTGCTCGACGAGCGCAAGCTGCCGACCGGGGAGCGCGAGCCGGCCGAGCCGATCGCCGGTCCGCTCGCCGGCCGCGCCTTCGACGACGCCTACGTCGCGCCGAGCGGTCCGTGCGTCCTGAGCGGCGGCGGGCGGACGATCACGACGACCTTCGACGAGGGCTTCCCGTACGCGCAGGTCTTCGCCCCGCCGGGCGAGGGCGTCATCTCGTTCGAGCCGATGACCGCGCCCGCCAACGCGCTCGTGACGGGGCGCGAGCTGCCGCTCGCGCCCCACCACGCCGCTTTCACGATCGCGATCGGCTGACGCTCACTTGGCCGTGATCGTCGCCTTCATGTCCGGGTGGACGGAGCAGTAGTACGCGTACGTCCCCGGGCTCGAGAACGTGTACGAGTAGCTCTTCCCCTTCTCGAGCGTCGCGGACTTGAACGCGCCGTCCTTGGCCACGACGGTGTGCGGCTCGCTGTCGTCGTTGGTCCACGTGACCGGCGTCCCCGTCGGCACCGTGACGTCGCTCGGCATGAACATGTGCCCGTGGATGGCGATCGCCTTCGCCTCCGCCGGGGCCGAGCCGCCGCCCCCCGACGGCGGCGTCGTCGTGGTCGTGCAGGACTTCTCGCCCGACAGCACGGCCGAGAAGTAGTCGGCGACTGGCTGGAGCATCTGCTCGACGAGCACCGTGTGCGTCAGGGTGTAGGTGCTCGGGTCGAGCAGCGCCTCCATCTGCTGCGTCGGCGACTGCTCGAGGTGCGCGGCGTAGAAGTGCGCCAGGAACGGCGCGATCGCCTCCTGAAGCACCGTCGTCAGCTTGTCGCCCTGCTCGAGCGACGGCGCCGCCATGGCCTCCACGAGGATCGTGTGGACGTTGATCCACTCGCTCGTGTCGGCGATGTCCTGCGCCTGCTCGGTCGGCGAGCGCGAGAAGTGCGCGTCGTTCATGTGCTGCTCGAACGGGTCGGCGGTGGCCGACGCGTAGGGCTTGGTCGTCGTACAGGTCTCGGTCGTCGTCGGCGCACTCGCCGGCGACGCGGCCGATCCGGCCTTGCGCTTGGCCTTGTGCTTCTTCTTCTTGGCCTTGTGTTTGTGGTGCTTCTTCTTGTGCGCGCTCTTGTGGTGCTTGGACTGGTGCGGCGCGGCGTCGACCGCCACCGCCGGCGCCAGGACGAGCGCCGCCGTGACGAGGGCGACGGCCGCGAGGCGGACGCGCACCGGGAGCAGGGATTCGTTCATGGGCGTTCCTCCACGATCCGGGGTCATGACCGCGGCGACGGTAAGAGCGCGCGGTGTCGGCCCGGTGACGCCTTTGTTTCCAGCGCGTGTCGGGCGTGGGTCCGGCGCGTCTCGAAGGGGTTGGGCGCCGCACTCACTTGTCGAAGCGGTAACCGACGCTGCGCACCGTCTGGATCCGCGCGGCGTGCTCCTGGCCGAGCTTCGCGCGCACGCGGCGGACGTGGACGTCGACCGTCCGCGCGCCGCCGTAGTAGTCGTAGCCCCACACGCCGCTGAGCAGCGCCTCGCGCGAGAACACCCGGCCCGGATGGGTGACGAGGAACTTGAGCAGCTCGTACTCCATGTAGGTGAAGTCGATCGGGCGCCGGTCGAGCGTGACCTGGTAGGTGGCCAGGTTGACCTCGAGCGAGCCCACGCGCACGACGTCGCCGTGCTCGACGCCGTTGACCTGCCGGCGCGCCCGGGCGATGCGCGCCTCGAGCTCGGCCGCGGTGAACGGGGCGACGAGCAGCTCGTGCGCGTCGAGGACCGCGCCGCCGCCGTTCAGCTCGTCGGCGCTCACCCCGAGGATGACCGGGACGTGGCACAGCTCGTCGTCGAGGCGCAGGCGCGCGCAGACGTCGCCCTCGTCGTCGAGCACCAGCGCGACGTCGGGCCGGCGCGCGGGGGCGCCGTCGGCGTCGCCTGGGCGCAGGGTCCCGTTGGCGCGCACGCGCCGCGGCGAGAACCCCAGCTCGGCGAGCAGCTTCGCCGCCCAGCTCGCGTCCCCGGCGTCCCGCGTGTAGATCCACGCGTCGCTCATAGCAGCGCCAGGTAGCGGCGGCGCTCGTACTCGGTGACCGTCGTCCGGTAGGCCTCCCACTCGGCGCGCTTGTTGGACACGTACCAGTCGCACAGCCGATCGCCCAGCGTCTCGCGGGCGAGCTCGGAGCGGTCGAAGAGCTCCGTCGCGATGCGCAGGTCCTCGGGCAGGGGCATCGCCTCGTGCGGGCCGCCGTCCTCGAGATCCTCGGCGCCGAGCTGGTAGCCGCGCTCGATCCCGCGCAGCCCGGCGGCGAGCACGAGCGCGAACACGAGATACGGATTGCAGGCGGGATCCGGCGAGCGCAGCTCGATGCGCGCCGCCTCCTCCTTGCCCGGGCGCCCCGCGGGGACGCGTACCAGGCCCGACCGGCCGTGCCGCGTCCACGACGCGCGCTCGGGCGCCTCCATGCCGGTGGCCAGCCGCTTGTAGGAGTTGACCCACTGGTTGGTGACCGCGGTCATCTCGCCGGCATGGGCGAGGACGCCGGCGAGGAAGCGGCGGCCGGGCTCGCTGAGCGGCTCCTTGGCGTCGGAAGCGAAGAAGACGTTGCGGTCGCCGTCGAACAGCGAGAAGTGCGCGTGCAGCCCCGAGCCGGGCACGCCGTCGAGCGGCTTGGGCATGAAGGTCGCGTAGACCCCGAGCTCGCGGGCGACCTGGCGCACGGCCATGCGGAACGTCGTGAGCGCGTCGGCCATCGACAGCGCGTCGGTGTGCTTGAGGTGGATCTCGTGCTGGGAGGGGGCGTTCTCGTGGTGCGAGGCCTTGACCGGGATTCCCATCCGCTCGAGGAGGTCGATCGTCCGCCGGCGGAAGTCCGACCCGACGTCCTGCGGGGTCAGGTCGAAGTAGGCGCCCCTGTCGAGCGTCCGCGGAACCGCGCCGAGGTCGTCGTCGGCGGCGGGCTCGGCGAACAGGAAGAACTCGACCTCGCAGCCCACCTGCAGCGTCAGGCCCAGGTCGGCGGCGCCGTCCAGCGCGCGGCGCAGCGCCTGGCGCGAGTCGACGGGGAACGCCGCGCCGTCGGGCAGGCGGATGTCGCAGAACATGCGCGCCACGACCTCGTCGCGCCACGGGAGGACCTGGAACGAGCGCGGGTCGGGGTGCGCGATGACGTCGCGCTCGCGCGCGCGGGCGAAGCCCTCCAGCGCCGAGCCGTCGAGCCCGATGCCCTCGTCGAGGGCGGCCTCGAGCTCGCCCGCCGGAACGGCGAAGGACTTCGGCAGCCCGAGGACGTCGACGAACCACAGGCGAACGAACCGAACCCCGCGCTCCTCGACCGTGCGCAGCACGTAGGTCTCGTCATGACCCATGGCTGAGGCGAGGCTAGGGGTGCATCCGGTCCTGCTTTATGGGCGTTGCGTCGAAAGCAGGTCCGACCGACGGTCGAGCGCCCGGGGTCCGTCATCGGGCCGTGACGCGCCCGAAACACGCCGGAAACACGGCGGTCGCGCGGCCGTGACCGGCGTCGGCTGGGGTGGTGCGCATGCCGTTTCGCCTGGCCGTCCTCACCGTGCTGCTCGCGCTCGGGACCGCCGCTCCGGCCGAGGCCCACGCCGAGCTGCTCCGCGCCCACCCCGCGCCGGAGAGCCGGCTCGCGCGCTCGCCCGGGCATGTCGCGCTGCGCTTCGGCGAGTCCGTGGTGGCCGGCAGGCGGGCGGTCGTGGTCAGCGACGAGCGTGGCCGGCGCGTCGGTGGCGCGACGCGCAGGCACGCGAGCCTCCTTCTCGTCTCGCTGCGGCACCTGCCGCGCGGGCGCTACGCGGTGTACTGGCGCGTCGTGTCGGACGACGGTCACGTCGAGACCGGCGCGTTCGGCTTCGCGGTCGGGCGCGGGGTGGCGCCGGCCGCCCCGCGCGCGGCGTCGAGCGCGGACCCGCCGCTGGCCGCGGCGCGCGCCGTGCAGTTCGGTGCGCTTGGCCTCGCCGCCGGCCTGCTCGTCTTCTGGGTGGCGGCGGTCGGCCGCGAGTCCCGTCCGCGCTTCGCCGCCCGGGCCCGTCCGCTCGTAGCCGGGGCCGCGGCGGTCGGCGCGGCGAGCGCGGCGGCCGGGGTCGCGCTGGAGGCGAGGGCGGCCGGCGGCTCGGCGCTGGAGACGCGCTTCGGCTGGACGTGGGTCGGGGCCGCCGTCGCGTGGTCGGCGCTCGGCGCGCTGACGGTGCGCCGGCGCGGTCCGGGGCTCGCCGCCGCGGCGCTGCTCGTCCTGCTCGCCGCGCTGCCCGCCGCGTCGGGCCACGCCGCCGGGCACCATCCGCCCGCGCCGCTCGTGGCGCTCAACCTGCTCCACGTCGGGGCGATGAGCGTGTGGACGGGCGGCCTCGCCGGGCTGCTCGTCCTGGCTCCCCGCGGCGACGCGCTGGCCGAGACCGTCCGGCGCTTCTCGCCGCTCGCGCTGGCCGCGGTCGCCGCGCTGATCGCGACGGGCGCGGGCCAGGCGGTCGTCGAGGCGGGCACTCCGGCGGCCGCGCTCGACGGCTCGTTCGGCACGCTCGTGGCGGCGAAGCTCGCCCTCGTCGGCGTCCTGATCGCGCTCGGCGCCGCGGGCCGGCGCCATCGCTCCCGGCCGCGCTGGCGGGCGCTGCGCCGGACGGCGAGGCTCGAGGTCGCCCTGCTGGCCGCGGCGCTCGTGCTCACCGGCCTGCTCGCCGGGACCGCGCCCGGTTGACGTGAGCGATGATGGCGCGCCGTGGTCCTCGCCGACAGGTGGTCCTCGCTCGACGAGCTCGTCGCCGCGCACCCCGTGCTGCGGCTCGATCTCGGCTGCGGCTGGGTCAAGGAGCCCGGCTACGTCGGCCTCGACGACCTGCGCGGTGTCGGCGGCCTGGAGGGCCAGTCGCCGTCCGAGGAGGGCGGCCCCGACGTCTTCCTCGACCTCAACGCCGACCGGTGGCCGTTCGCGGACGGCTCGGTCGACGAGGTGCGCTCCCGTCACTTCCTCGAGCACTCGCTGCTCGACCACGTCTTCGGCGAGTCGCACCGCGTCCTGCGCCCCGGCGGGCGCTTCGTCGCCATCGTGCCGTACGCCAACAGCGCGGACGGCATGGCGCCCGGCCACAGCGTCTTCCTGACCGAGCGCTTCTTCGAGCGCAACCCGTCCTTCCAGGCGCAGTTCGCGATCACCCGCATCACGTACCGCCAGAGCGAGGAGTGGGAGCGCTGGCCGCGGCTCCTGCGCCGGCTCGTGCCCTACGACTGGGCGCGCACGCACCTCTACAACGTCTGCAAGGAGATGCGCGTCGAGGCGGTGCGCCGCTAGCTTAGCTAGGACCGCCAGGTCGCCGCGAGCACCCGCCGCCAGTTGCCCCATGCGATCTGCTCGACGTCGGCGTCGCTGAACCCGTCGTCGCGCAGCGCGTCGATCAGGCGCGGCAGGCCCCCGGCGTCGCCGATCTCGGCCGGGATGGTGGCGCCGTCGAAGTCCGAGCCGAGCGCGACGCGCTCGACGCCGATGCGCTCGGCGACGTGGCGGACGTGCGCGACGACGGTGGCCAGCGGCGTGTCGGGGTCGTCGCGCCCGTCGGCGCGCAGGAAGGGCGCGACGAAGGCGACGCCGACCAGGCCGTCCGAGGCGCCGATCGCGTCGAGCTGCTCGTCGGTCAGGTTGCGCGAGGCCGGCGCGAGTGCGTGCGCGCAGGAGTGCGTGGCGACGAGCGGCGCCTCGGACGCGCGCGCGAGGTCCCAGAAGCCCGTCAGGTTGAGGTGGCTGGCATCGACCAGCACGCCGAGCTCGTTGCAGCGGCGCACGAGCGCGCGGCCGGCGGGCGTGAGCCCCGGGCCGGTGTCCGGCGAGCCCGGGAAGCGCCCGGCGACCCCGTGGCCGAACGCGTTGGGGCGGCTCCAGACGGGGCCCAGCGAGCGCAGGCCGGCCGCGTGCCAGAGCTCGAGCGCCTCGAGCTCCGGATCGATCGGCTCCGCGCCTTCGAGGTGCAGCACGGCGCCGAGGACGCCGTCGGCCAGGCAGCGATCGAGCTCGGCGACCGAGCGCACGACGCGCACGGCGCCGAGCTCCTGGAGCCGGTACAGCCGCCCGGCCGCGCGCAACGCGTACTCCGCGGCGACGCCTGGGCCGAGGGGCGGCGGGAGCGGCGACTCCCAGCCGTCCTCGCGCTCGACGAGCTCGGGCTCCTCACCCGGCGTGAAGACGGCGAAGATGCCGCCGGCCAGCCCGCCCGCTCGGGCGCGCGGCACGTCCAGGTGGCCGTCGGGCCGGCCGGCGGCGATGGCCTGCGCGCCCGCGCGCAGCAGCGCGTCGTTGTGGCCGTCGAAGACGGGCTGCATGTCCCGTAGGGTGCCGGAGATGGCCGTCCTGTCGCTCGTCCCCTCCGACGAGGAGGCCCTGCTGCGCGAGAGCGTGGCCGGTCTCTGCTCTCGCTTCGGTCCGTCCTACATGCGTGACTGCCACGAGGCCGGCGAGCCGCCGCGCGAGCTGTGGGAGACGCTCGCCGAGCGCGGGTACCTCGGCGTCAACCTGCCGGAGGAGTACGGCGGGGGCGGGCTCGGCATGTCGGGGCTCGCGGCGGTCGGCGAGGAGATCTCGGCGGCGGGGTGCTCGCTCCTGCTCATCGTCGTCTCGCCCGCCATCGCCGGCTCGATCCTCGTGCGGCACGGCACGCCCGAGCAGCGCCAGGACTGGCTGCCCGGCATCGCGGCGGGCACTACGCGCGTCGCGTTCGCCATCACCGAGCCCGACGCGGGCACGAACTCGCACAACCTGTCGACCGCGGCGCGCAAGGCCGACGGCCGCTGGCTGCTGCGCGGCACCAAGACGTTCATCTCCGGCGTCGAGGATGCGCACGCGGTGCTCGTCGTGGCCCGCCGCCGGATGGACGACGGCACGCTCGGGCTGCCACTGCTCATGCTCGTCGACACGGACGCGGCGGGCCTCGAGCGCCAGCACATCCCGACCGCGCTGCGCGGAGCCGATCGCCAGTGGCAGCTGTTCTTCGACGACGTCGAGGTCGCGCCCGAGCGCCTGATCGGCGGGGAGACCGCCGGCCTGAAGGCCGCCTTCGACGGTCTCAACCCAGAGCGCATCATGGGCGCGGCCATCTCCTGCGGGTCGGGGCGCCGCGGGCTGCGCCTCGCCGCCCAGTACGCGCGCGAGCGCGTCGTCTGGGACTCGCCGATCGGCGCCCACCAGGGCATCTCGCACCCGCTGGCCCAGGCGAAGATCGAGCTCGAGTGCGCGCGGCTGATGATGCAGAAGGCCGCCGCGCTCTACGACGCGGGCGCGCCGGCCGGGGAGGCGGCGAACATGGCCAAGTACGCCGCCGCCGAGGCCGCCATCCACTGCGTCGACCAGGCCATCCAGACCCACGGCGGCAACGGCTTCGCGCTCGAGTACGGCCTGACTGACCTCTACTGGGGCGTCCGCCTCGGGCGCACGGCGCCGGTCTCGCGCGAGATGGTCCTCAACTACGTGGCCGAGCACTCGCTGGGGCTGCCCCGCAGCTACTGATTCACCCGGCTCCCGTGGGGTATCGAGAGGGCATGGCCAAGGATCACGGACCCAGCATCAAAGACGACAAGCAGTACGAGGGGCTCCGCAAGAAGGGCATGAGCAAGCAGCGCGCCGCGAGGATCGCCAACGACCCGGGCTCGTCGAAGAAGGGCGGCAAGGCGTCGGGCAGCGGCAAGCCCCAGACCGACTCGAGCCAGGGCGGCACGAAGGCCCAGAAAGCGGCGGCCGGGCGCAAGGGCGGCAAGAAGGCCGCCGGCAAGTCGTAGCGCGGGTCGGCCGGCGCGGCCCCGGCGCGAAGGCGTCGGAAAACGCGTTTGCGCCGTGACCCCCAACCTCGCTAGAGTGCCGCGCGTCGACCGATAGTCGCAGCCGTCCAACGCAC
>DASXRF010000106.1:0-7651 GCA_036506755.1 Solirubrobacteraceae bacterium
GCCCCGAGCAGCGTGGAGGGCACGGAGATGAGCAGCAGCGAGCCCGCCCCGCCCCGGAGGTGGACGAGCCCGTAGCCGAGCTTCGGCACGCGGTGCGTCACGCGCCCGATGCGCCCGTCGGCCTTCACGCTCCAGCGCTCGACGCTGTTGTTGGCGTCGCCGCGGGTGACGAAGCGCGCGACATCGCCGTCGACGGACACCGAGCGCACGCGGTGCGTGAGCAGACGCCCCCGCCGGAGCGGATCCGGGAAGGTGACGATCTCCCCGACGTGGGCGTCACGCGCGCGCAGCACGTCGACGAGCAGCACGTCGCCTGGGGTGAGCGCGGGCGCCATGCTGCCGGACATCTCGGTGAACGCGTGGCCGCCGGTCAGGCGCGGCGCGCTCAGGCAGACGGCGAGCACGAGCGTGAAGCCCGACACGACGCCGGCGAGGACGCGGAGCGCGCGCTTCATCGCGCCGCGTCCTTCGGTGCGAAGTCCGTCTGGAACTCGAGCGGGACGTCGAGCGTGCGGCCGGCGTAGGCGCGTCGCGGCGTGCCCGGCGGCAGCCACGCCCGGACGACGAGCTCCGAGGCCTGGTTCGGCGGCAGGACGACCGGCGTGCGGGTGAAGGCGCGCAGGCCGCCGAGCGTCGTGTCGGCGACCGCGCGGCCGCCGACGCTGACGGCAACACGCAGGACGCGGTCGAGCCCGCCCTCGGAGGGCAGCGCGCGCAGCCGGAGGGTGAGCGGGCGGGCGGTCTGGTTGGTGATCGCCGTGCGGCCGAGCGCCTGGTTGTGCCCGGGCACCGCGCGCAGCGCGTCGGCGCGCACGAAGCTCCCGAACGGCCGCACGTCGAGCCGGCCCGTGAGGTTGGCCACGACGCGCAGCTCGAGCGCGTGCCCGACCGGCGCCGCCGGCACGGCCGACGAGAGCACGAAGGCGACGGCCCCCGCCGCGCCAAGGCCGAAGCCCGCGCGGGACGCCCACCGGTCTGCCGATCGCTTCGTGCTCATGTCGTCCGTAGAACGCCGAAGGAGGGACCCGCCGCGGGCCCCTCCTGTCGGGAAGTCGCCTGGCGCCGCAAGGGCGCTCGGGCTATCAGGTGTTCTGCGCCTCCCACGTGAAGGTGTGGAGGTTGGTGTCCAGCCCCTGCGCGCTGTTGTCGTCGTTCAGGGTGCCGCGGATCCTGTAGGTGACCGCGTCGTTCTGGCTCCAGGTGTTCGAGCCACTCGCGTTGGTGAGCTGCGTGCCGCCGGCCCAGTTCGTGCCGAAGCTGTTCAGGGTGGTGTCGATGATCGGCGTGCCGCCGTTCGTGTCCGTGAAGCCCGTGCAGTCGAACGCGTTGCCGGTGCCCTTGTAGACCTTCACCTGCACATAGGGGCCGAGCGCGCCGACCGTGCTGCGGTAGACCTTGACGTTCGCCGGCAGCGAGCCGGAGTACGTCACCTTGATGCAGTGCTCCTGGTAGTCGCCCGGCTTGGCGCCCGACGTGATCGAGTAGAGCGCCGCGTTGGCGTCGTTGTCACCGATCACGACCGTGCCGGCCTGGATGCGGTTGTTGTCGTTCGTCGTCGTATTCGAGAACGCTGAATAGACGCCGAGCGCGGCGAAGCTCCCGAGTCCCGCGACGACCGCGACGGAAGCGAGCAGCTTGCGAATCATGTGGATCCATCCCTCCTTCGCCGCGTTGTCGTGGCGAGTTGCCGCCGTGCCGCCCCCTTCCGTGGAGGCTGTCCGTTGTCGCACAACGACCTGTTGGCCCGGTGATCGGCACCGCGGCGGAGGGCGTGAACACGCGTCCAAGGTCTGGACACATGACTGAGGCCCATCCGCGATCTTCCCTTCGGTAACCCGGCTGACTCCGGTGGAGTCCCGTGGCTTTGCGGACCCGCCTCGCGGCGGGGGTGCCTTTGTCGGGGACGTGCCTCTCGTTCTGTCTGCTGCCGCCATCGGCCGGGCGGCCCTGGCGGCTGAGCGCCCCGCGCCGACATCGACGTTTGATGGGTAGACGTGACCCGATGGACGCTGCGGCCGAGCTCGACGCGATCGCCGAGGAGATCCGCACCCACTCGCCGTGCGGGTTCGAGGCGTGCGAGACGTGCACGCACTTCGTCCCCGGCGAGGGCAGCGCCGAGGCGCGGATCGTGATCGTCGGCGAGGCGCCGGGGGCCAGCGAGGACAAGGCCGGGCGGCCGTTCGTCGGGCGCGCCGGCAAGCTGCTCGACGACCTGCTCGGCGAGGCGGGGATCGCCCGCGCTGACGTCTTCATCACCAACGTCCTCAAGGCGCGCCCGCCCGGCAACCGCGACCCGCGCGCCGACGAGGTCGCCCACCACTGGCCGTGGCTCGAGCGCCAGCTCGCCGTGATCGAGCCCGAGCTGCTCGTCCCGCTCGGCCGCCACGCGCTCGCCCGCTTCGCGCCTGACGCGAAGATCAGCGAGGTCCACGGCACGGCGATCCCGGCCGCCGGCGACCTGCCCGCGCTGTTCCCGCTCTTTCACCCGGCCGCGGCGCTTTACCGGCTGCAGCTGCGCGAGACGCTCTTCGAGGACGCCCGCCGCCTGGGGGCGGTGCTCTAGGTCACCCCGCGGGCGCGGGGGTCCCCGGCACCTCGCGGCGCGGGCGCCGGCGACGCCTCTGCCGGGGTCAGGCGGCGAGGCGGCGCACCGCCGCGGTGAGCTCGCCGGCCGGGGCGCCCTTGTGCAGGAACTCCGCCCCGGCGGCGCTCACGCGGGCGCGCGCGTCGGCGCCGCGGTCGGCGGAGAGCACGAGGACGCGCGGCGCGACGAGGAGGTCCTCCAGGCCGGCGAGGACGTGGAAGCCGTCGCCGCCCGGCATGTGCAGGTCGAGCACGAGCACGTCGGGGTCGGTCAGGGCGATCGCGGTCATGCACGTGGCGCCGTCGATCGCCTCGCCCACGATCTCGACGTCCGGCTCGCCGGCGAGGACGGCGCGCACCAGGGCACGGTGATCGGGCGCGTCATCGCAGATGAGGACCCGCGTCATGTCCCTGGCATCTTCCCTGCGCCCGATCACGTTGGCAGCCGACTGCGCCTCGCCCTACAACGAGAGGGTCTTACCCAGGATCTCGCGCATGATCTCGTCGCTCCCGCCGCCGATCGGGCCGAGGCGGGCGTCGCGCGCGGCCCGCTCGATCCCGTACTCCTTCATGTAGCCCGCGCCGCCGTGCAGCTGCAGGCAGGTGTCCATGACATCGAACGCGGCGCGCTGCGTGAAGAGCTTGGCCATGGTCACCTCCTGCACCGGCTCCTCGCCGGCGACGAAGCGCCGCAGCGCGTCGTAGGTCAGGCAGCGGGCGGTGTACGTGGTCGTGGCGATGTCGACGAGCTTGTGGCGGACCGCCTGGTGGCCGGTGAGCGGCCGGCCGAAGGCGCTGCGCTCGCGGCAGAAGCGCGCGGTCTTCTCGTAGGCGACCGACATGGCGCCGACGGCGCCGAGCGCCATCGCCAGGCGCTCCCACTGGAAGTTGGCCATGATCAGGTAGAAGCCCTGGTCCTGGCCGCCGAGGAGGTTCTCCTCCGGGACGTAGACGTCCTCGAGCGCGATCTCGCCGGTGTCCGAGGCGTGCCAGCCCATCTTCTCGAGCTTGGACGCCCGGTAGCCGGGCTGGTCGGTGTCGACGATGAGGAACGACAGCCCGTGGTGGCCGCCCTCCGGGCTCGTCTTGACCGCGCAGACCAGGAAGTCCGCGCGCACGCCGTTGGTGATGTAGGTCTTGGCGCCGTTGACGACGAAGCCGCCGTCGACTTTTTCCGCTCGCGTGCGGATGCTCGCGACGTCGGAGCCCGCGTCCGGCTCGGTGATGCCCAGCGCGCCGATCCTCGTGCCCGCGATCGCCGGGCGCAGGTAGCGCTCCTTCTGGTCGTCGGTGCCGAACTTCCAGATCGGCGGCGTGGCGATGTTGACGTGCGCGCCGATCCCGGCCGCCGTCCCGCCCGAGCCGACGCGCGCCATCTCCTCGCACATCACCGCCTCGTGGAGGTAGTCGCCGCCCTGGCCGCCGTAGGTTTCGGGGTACTTGAGGCCGAGGTAGCCGACGGCGGCGAGCTGGGTGAAGACCTCATTGGGGAACCAGCGCGCGTCCTCCCACTCCTCGGCGTGCGGGGCCAGCTCGCGCTCGATGAAGCGCCGCAGGGCTTGACGCAACTCCTCGTGCTCGTCGGTGAAGGGCGGGTCGGGCGGCACGGCGTTTCAACCCTACGGTTTGTTCGCTCCGCCCGGGCGCCGCCGCCAGGCCGCTGCATGGTTCGTGTCACCGAGGGAGAGCGGTTCGTGCCGCCTTTGCGCCCGGGGTGCGACGAGACCGTCGCGTTTCGCCCGGGCGGCGCCGGTGCGGCGGCATCCTCCGAGGGGTGTCGCACCTTTCGGCGCATAGTGAGCCGTTAAGTGCGACACCCGACCGCACTGTCGCGGGAATCGCCGAGCGGCAGGGCGGCGTCGTGTCGGTGGAGCAGTTGCGCGCGGCGGGCTTGGGCGACGGGGCGATCAAGCGGCGCGTCGTCGCGGGGCGGCTGCATCGCGTCCATCGCGGCGTCTACGCGGTCGGGCACCCGCGCGTCGTGGGGCACGGGCGCATGTGGGCGGCGGTCCTCGCGTGCGGTGGCCCCGGGGTCGCGGTGCTCAGCCACCGCAGTGCCGCTGCGCTGTGGGACCTGGTGCCGTGGCCAGCGGGGCGCATCGACGTGCTGACGACCGGCCGACGCCGGTCAGCCGCGGGCCTGCGTGTCCACCAGAGCCGCTCACTCTCTCTCGATGACATCACGCTTGACCCACAACACGGCCTGCCCGTCACCACCGTCGCGCGCACGCTGATCGACCTGGCCGACGTCCTCACGCCGTATCGACTCGAGCGCGTCTGCCACCGCGCCGAGCACCTCCGTCTCCTCGATGCCAGAGCGCCGGCGCACCCCGGCCGCCGCACCCGCAAGCGCGACGCCGCGCTGGCCACGCTCAAGAAGGCGCCCCCGCAGATCACCCGCAACGAGCTCGAGGAACGCTTCCTCGCGCTCGTCGCGAACGCCGGCCTCCCGCCGCCCAGGGTCAACGAGGACCGCGGCCCTTACTGCGCCGACTTCCTGTGGCCCGAGCTCAACCTGGTCGTCGAGACCGACGGCGCGCGCACGCACAACACCGACACCGCGTTCCACGCGGACCGGCGGCGGGACGTCGACCTCAAGGTCGCGGGCCTCGAGACCGTGCGCTTCACGTGGGATCACATCCTGAACGATCCGCGCTGGGTCGAGCGGGCGCTGCGGACCCTCACAGCCAGCCCTTCTCCTCGGCGAGCTTGACGGCTTCCGCGCGCGAGCGCGCGCCGAGCTTCTGCATCGCCGCCGACAGGTAGTTGGCGCACGGTGCCCGGCGACAGGTAGGGCTCGCCGGCGAGGTCGGCGATCGTCGCGCCGCCGCGCGCGACCCGCAGGACCTCGTGCTCGCGCGGCGTCAGGGGGCTGTCGCCCTCGCTCAGCGCGGCGGCGGCGAGGGCCGGGTCGACGACGCGCTCGCCGGCCATCGCGCGCCGGATGGCGCGCGGCCGACGGGCAGCAGCGCGGCCAGCGCGCCGCGCACCATCGCCTGTCCTCGGCGAGCAGGACGCGGATCATGCCGTCGTGCCGAGCGGCAGCGAGACCGCGAGGCGAAACCCTCCCTCGGCGCGCGGCGCCGCCTCGAGGCGTCCCTGGAAGCGGGCGACGCGCTCGGCCAGCCCGGCGAGGCCGCTGCCGTCGTCGACCGACGTCCCCTCCGCGCCGCGCCCGTCGTCGAGCACCTCGACGCTCGCGTGCGCGTCGCCGGCGCGCACGTGGATGGCGACGCGTCGCGCGCCCGCGTGACGCAGGACGTTGGTGGTCCCCTCGCGCACCGCCCAGGCGAGGACGGCCTCGGCGTCGGGCGGCAGCTCGGGCGGCGGGACGTCCGCGTCGACGGCGATGCCCGCCGCTCCCAGCGCCTCGCGCTCGCCGAGGAACAGCAGGTCGGGGTCGCCGACCAGCGCCAGCGCGAGGTCGAGCCGGCGCCGCTGGCCCGCCGACAGGCTCTTCACGCGCGTGCGCTCCTTGGCGTCGACGAGCTCGACGGTCAGCTCGCCGTGCACGCCGCTCTCCTGCAGCACGATGCCGACGCGCTCGCGGAACGCGCGCTCGCCGGCGGCGGGGTCGAACCCGAGGAGCCGCACGTCGCCCGCGGTGCGCGTCCGGCAGCCCTCGAGGATCTCGGTGGTCGTCGTCTTGCCCGCGCCGTTCGGCCCGAGCGGGCAGAAGACCTCGCCGGGCGCGACGCGGAAGGAGATCCCCCGCACGGCCTCGAGCTCGCCGTAGGACCGGCGCAGGTCGTGGACGTCGATGGCGCGTTCCGTCATGCGACCATCGTCGTCGCGCGCCGGCCGGCCCGTATTGGCGAGCGTCCTCAGCTCGCCATGACAGATGTCACGGCCGCCGGGCAGCCCGGCAGCGTCACCGCGAGGCGGGCGCCGCGCGGCGCGGCCTGCGCGCGCACGTCGCCGCCCATGCGCCGGGCGAGGCCGCGCGCGATCGCGAGGCCCAGGCCGAAGCCCGGCGTCGCGGCGCCCGCCGAACCGCGCTCGAAGCGGCCGAAGATCCGCTCGCGCTCGGGGGCCGGGATGCCGGGGCCCGCGTCGGCGACGACGAGGAGCGCCCCGTCGCCCGCGCCAGCGAGCGAGACCTCGACGGGGCCCGCGCCGTGGCGCAGCGCGTTGTCGAGCAGGACGCGCAGGATGCGCGCGACAGCGACCGGGTCGGCGCGGGCCCAGACGCCGCCGGGCGAGGCGACGGCGATGTCGGCGCGGGCGAACTCGCGGGCGACGGTCCTGACGAGCTCGTCGAGGTCGACCGGCTCGCTGCGCAGCGGTGCGTCGGCCTCCAGCCGGCCGAGGTCGAGCAGGTCGACGGCCAGCGCGGTCAGGCGCGCGGTCTGGCGCGCGGCCGCCGCGGCGCGATCGCGGGCGGCGTCGAGGTCGGGCGCGCCGCGCGCGAGCTCCTCGCCGAGCAGCTCGACGGTGCCCGACAGCGCCGCGAGCGGCGTGCGCAGCTCGTGCGAGGCCGTGCTCAGGAACGCCTGGCGGCCTCGCTGCTGGGCGAGCAGCCGGACGCGCATCGCCTCCAGCGCCTGGGCGACCTCGCCGACCTCGTCGTGGCCGAGGCGCAGCTCGAGCGGGCGCTCGATGCCGTCGCGGGCGAGCCCGCGGGCCGCGCGTCGCAGGCGCTCCAGCCGGCGCAGCAGGCCGAAGGCGAGCGCCAGGCCGAGGAGGACGGCGAGACCCAGGCCGGCCGCGGCCGCCACCGGCAGGGCCCGGCGCACGACCGCGGCGGCCGCCCGGCTGTCGCGCAGCGGCTTGTCGAGCACGAGCGTCACGCGCCCGGCCGCCGTCGGCACGTGCGAGACGACGACCGCGTCGTCGCCTACCACGCGCGAGTGGCGCAGGGCCGGCAGCGGCGACCTCGCATCCGGGTCGCTGTCGGCCAGCACGCGCCCGGCGGCCGAGACGAGCGCGACCCGTCCGCCGGTGCGCCGGGCGAGCTCGCGAACCATGTCGCGCGCCCGCCGCGTCTGGGGTCGCAGGTGCTCGAAGCCGGGGCGCGCGCTGCGGGCCAGCTCGCGCAGCGAGTGCAGGCGGTCGTCGGCCAGGCGGC
>DASXRF010000107.1:0-2363 GCA_036506755.1 Solirubrobacteraceae bacterium
GACCGCGAGCTCGCGGTGCTGCGGCTGCTTCCCGGCCCGCTGTCGCAGCGCGAGATCGGCCAGGAGCTCTACGTCTCGCTCAACACTGTCAAGACGCACACGCGCAACATCTACGCCAAGCTGCGCGCGGCCAACCGCGACGAGGCCGTCGACCGCGCGCGCGAGCTGGGGCTCATCTGATGCGCGCCGGTCCGCTGCGCCGCCAGCTGGGACTGCTGGGGACGATCTCCGTGTCCGTTGGCGTCATGGCGCCGACGCTCGCCATGTCGGCGACCGGCGTCGAGCCCGCCCGGCTGCTCGGCCGCGCCGCGCCGCTGGCCTACGTCGTCGCGGCGATCGGCGTCGGCCTCGTCGCCTACGGCTTCACGCGCCTGGCCGGGGCCTTCAGCTCGGCCGGGTCGGTGTACGCGTTCGCCGGCCAGACCCTCGGCCCGCGCGTGGGCTTCGTCACCGGCTGGGCGCTGCTGGGCACCTACCTCGTCTTCCCCGCGGTCTCGATCTCCGCCGTGGCCATCTTCGGCCAGGCCTTCCTCAAGAGCACCGGGATCGCGCCCCACGCCCCGTGGTTCCCGATCGCGCTGGCCGGCTGGGCGGTGATCGGCTGGATCGCGTCGCGCGAGATCCGCACCGCGGCGCGCTCGCTGCTGAGCATCGAGATCGTCTCGATGGCGCTCATCCTCGTGCTGATGGCGATCATCGTCGTCAAGCTGGCGACGGGCGGCGCGCCGCGCGGGCAGGAGCTCAGCCTCGACGTGCTCTCCGTCCCGGACGGCACGGCGCTGTCGACGGTCGCGCTCGCGGCGACGTTCGGCTTCCTTTCGTTCGCCGGCTTCGAGGCGGCGGGGTCGCTCGGCGAGGAGTCCGATCGCCCGACCAGCGCGATCCCGCGCTCGCTGGTCGCGGCCATCGCCGTCGGCGCGGTCTTCTACGTCGCCTGCGAGGCCGTCCAGACCCTGGGCTTCGGCATCGACCGCGCGGGAACCAGGGCGTTCGCGGGCTCGCAGGCGCCGCTGTCGGACCTCGCCGACGCCTACGTCGGCGCGGGGCTGGCCGACGTCCTCTCGCTGGCCGCGGTCGTCAGCGCCATCGGCGCCGGGCTCGGCTGCGCCTCGGTCGCCGCGCGCATGCTCTACGCCCTCGGGCGCGACCGGCGCTTGCCCGCGACGCTGTCGGGCGTGTCGGGCACCGGAGCCCCCGCGGCCGGCCTGGCCTTCGTCCTGACGCTCGACCTGCTCGGGCTGGTCGCCTTCTCGGCCGCGGGCACGCCGGCCCAGAAGGTCTTCTTCTATCTGGCGACGATCGGGGTGCTCGAGCTGCTGGTGATGTACGCGATCACGAACGTCGCCGCCGTGCGCTTCCTGCTGGCGAGCGGCCGCCGGCGCGAGGCGGTGCTGCCGCTCGTCGGGATCGCGGTCGCCGGCTACGTCTTCTACCGCAACGTCTGGCCGGTCCCCGATCCGCCGTTCAACCTGTTCCCCTACGTCGTCGCCGCCTGGCTGGCGATCGGGGTCGTCGTCGCGATCAACGAGGGCGCGGTCGAGCCGCGACCGACGCCGAGTCGATGGCGACGAGCGTGACGGCGCGCAGGACGCGGCCCCCGGGCAGGCGCGGATGCACGCGCCGGCGCGCGGGGAACAGCAGGCCGTCGAACTCGCGGTGCTCCGAGCACAGGTGCGCCGCGCGCGCGAAGCGGCTCATCACCTCGGCCGTGTAGTCCAGGCGCACGAGCCGCGCCCGCTCGTCGAAGTAGTACACCTGATCGCGCGAGTGGACGGGGATGCCGGGCGGGTAGCGCACGCGCAGCCGCCGGTCGTCGAGCTCGGCCACCTCGAAGCCGGGGGCGGTGAAGCCGAACGGCGCGGTCATGTACTGCCACACCGCGTAGGCGTCGAAGTACAGCTCGGCGAGATCGTCCCAGCGCAGCTTCGCGGCCGAGGCCCGCGCGTCGGCCGGCGAGCGCTCCTCGCCGTCGACATGGACGAGGCCGGCGTCGAAGGTCCCGGTGGAGCCGGGCGACGGGTAGTCATGGAACGTCACGAGCGGCCGGTCGGTCTGCAGCGTGGCGCGCACCTGCCGCCCGCGCCGCCCCTTGAGCGCGAAGGCCGGGCCGCGCGCATGCAGCGCCACGTCGAGCGCCTCCGTGGCGGCCCAGCGCTCGGCGCCGCCGTGCGCCTCGATCGCGCGGTCGAGCAGTGACATGCGGCGACCGTAACAGCGAGCGCGGCCGCACGACTGAGCGGCATGCGCCCCCCGATGCTCTACGAGCAGACCGACATCCCCGAGGGGATGACGTGCTCGGAGTACCGCCGGGCCCGCCGGCCGGCCCGCCGCCACCGCGTGCGAATCCGTTTCTTCCGTGGGGG
>DASXRF010000108.1:0-4390 GCA_036506755.1 Solirubrobacteraceae bacterium
CGCGGGGAGCGGCTCGATGCGGATCGCCGGGGCCTCGATGACGTCGGCGCCCAGCGCGCGCAGGCGCGCGGCCAGTGCGCTCGCCTGCGCCCGGGCGCGGGTGACCGCGATGCGCCGCCCGGCGAGCGGGCGCGCCGCCTCCAGCCAGGCCAGCTCGTCGCCGAGCGCGGCGACCGGGCCCACCAGCGTGATCGACGGCGGGCGCACGCCCGCCTGCGCCGCCCGCTCGGCGATCGTGGCCAGCGTGCCCTGGACCGCGCGCTGGCCGGGGAGCGTCCCGCGCTCGACGACGACGGCGGGCTCGTCCTCCGGGCGCCCGCCGGCGACGAGCCGCTCGGCGATCCGGGGCAGCGCCCGCACGCCCATGTAGAAGACGAGCGTCCCCGGGAACGCGGCGAGCGCCGGCCAGTCGAGCGCCGTCTCGGGCTTGGCGGGGTCCTCGTGCCCGGTGACGAAGGCCACTGCGCTGGCGACCTCCCGCTGGGTCACCGGCACCCCGGCGTACGCCGGCGCGGCGACGCCCGCCGTCACGCCGGGGACGACCTCGTAGGGGATCCCGGCGGCGCGCAAGAGCTGGGCCTCCTCGCCGCCGCGCCCGAACACGAAGGGGTCGCCGCCCTTGAGCCGCACGACCGAGCGCCCGGCGCCGGCGTGCTCGAGCAGCAGGCGGTTGGTCTCGTCCTGGGGGACCTGCTCGCCGCCGCCCTCCTTGCCGACGTAGAGCACCTCGGCGTCGGGGCGGACGCCGTCGAGCGCGCCGGCAGGGATGAGCCGGTCGTGGATGACGACGTCGGCGGTGGCGAGCAGCTCGAGCGCGCGCGCGGTGAGCAGCCCCGGGTCGCCGGGACCGGCGCCGACGAGGTAGACGATGCCCACCGACCGCCTGGCCGGCGAAGTCGCAGGCGACCTGGGCTGGCGGTCGGCAGTCACCGCCCCAGCACCTCGGCCGCGCCCGCCGCCAGCAGCCGCCGCCCGACCTCGGCGCCCAGCGCCGCCGGGTCGTCGCCGTCGAGCTCGTCGCGCACCCACGCCGAGCCGTCCGGGCGCCCGACGAAGGCGCGCAGGCGAAAGCCGCCGTCGTGCGGTGCGGCGAAGGCGCCCACCGGGGTGCGGCAGTCCGCCTCGAGCTCGCCCACCAGCGCGCGCTCGCACGTCAGGCAGGCGAGCGCCTGGGCGTCGGTGATCGCCGCGGCGGCCTCGCGCGCGGCGTCGTGGTCGGCGCGAGCCTCGAGCGCGAGCACGCCCTGGCCCGCGGCGGGCACGAGCTCGTCGAGGACGCCGCCCGCCTCGCCCGCGCGCCCCAGCCGCTGCAGGCCGGCGAGCGCGAGCACGATCGCGTCGTAGCCGCCCTCGGCCAGCTTGCGCAGCCGCGTGTCGACGTTGCCGCGCAGCTCCACCACCTCGAGGTCGGGCCGCAGCGCGCGCAGGCCGGCCTGGCGGCGCAGCGAGCTGGTGCCGACGCGGGCGCCCCCGCCCAGGGCGTCGAGCGACGGCGCGCCGCACAGCGCGTCGCGCGGGTCGGCCCGCGCCGGCGCCCCGACGAGCGCGCAGCCGTCGGCCAGCTTGACCGGCACGTCCTTGGCCGAGTGCACGGCGAGGTCGGCCTCGCCGCGCAGCAGCGCGTCCTCGAGCTCGCTCACCCACTCGCGCTTGTCGCGGACCGCCCGGTGGCGGTCGCCCGTCGTGGTGACGGTGACGAGCTCGACGTCGCCGCCCAGCAGCTCGGCGACGTGGCGCGCCTGCGCGAGCGCCAGCGCGCTGCCGCGCGTGGCGAGCCTCACGGCCGGCGCAGCTCGCGGACGTCCGCGGGCGGCCGCTCCTCCTCGGGCGCGGCGCTCGCAGCCTCGTCCAGCCCGAAGAGCTCGCGCACCAGCGCCACCCGCGCGTGCCCGCTCTCGCGCAGGCGGATCGTCGGCTCGTGCAGCAGCCGCTGCATCACGGCCCGCGCCATCGCCTCGACGCGCGCGACGTCGCGCCGCGACGCCGCGTCCCAGCGCCCGGCGTTCTCGGCCAGCACCTGCTCGACGATCTCCTCGCCGTGCCGGCGCAGCGCGGCGACGGTCGGCCGCACGTCGGCCTGGCCCATCCAGCGCGCGAAGCGCTGGATCTCGTCCTCGACGATGCCCTCGGCGCGCGCCGCCTCGGCCTCGCGGACCTCGAGGTTGCGCGCGACGACCGCCTGGAGGTCGTCGATGTCGTAGAGCGTCACGCCCTCGATGTCCGCGCACGCCGGGTCGATGTCGCGCGGCACCGCGATGTCGATCAGCAGCAGCGCCCGCCCGGCGCGCCGGCGCATGACGACCTCGAGCTCGACGGCCCCGACGATCGGATGCGGTGACGCGGTCGACGCGACGACGATGTCGGCCCGCTCGAGGTGCTCGGGCAGGTCGTCGAACGAGACGACGTGGCCGCCGAAGCGCCGCGCGATGGCCCGCGCGCGGTCGGCGCGGCGGTTGGCGAAGAAGACCGCCGCCACGCCCTGCTCGTGCAGCGCCCGCGCGGTCAGCTCGCTCGTCTCGCCCGCGCCGATGACGACCACGCGGCGCTCGCGCAGGTCGCCGAGCAGGTCGCGGGCCAGGTCGACCGCCACCGACGAGACGCTGGCCCCGCCGGCGCCGATAGCCGTCTCGGTGCGCGCGCGCTTGCCGGTCTGCAGCGCGGCGGCGAACAGGCGGTTGAGCAGCGGACCGGTCGCCCCGGCCGCCTTGGCGATCTCGAAGGCGCGCTTGACCTGGCCCTGGACCTCGGCCTCGCCGACGATCATCGACTCCAGCCCGGCCGTCACGCGGTAGAGGTGGCGTGCAGCGTCGCAGTTGCGCGGCGAGTAGATGACGTCGGCGAGCTCGGTCGGGCGGATCCCCGCGCGGGTGGCGAGCATGCCGAGGATCGCGGTCTCGGCCGCGACCGGGTCGTGGGTCGTGGCGAGGACCTCCGTGCGGTTGCACGTGGAGATCACGACGGCCTCGTCGACGGCCGGCGCGGCGACCGCCTCGCGCGCGAAGCGCTCGGCCTGCGTCTCGTCCATGGCGACCCGCTCGCGCAGCGCGACCGGCGCGGTCTTGTGCGAGATGCCGAGGCACAGCACTTCACTCATCGCGCCGCCACCTCCTCGCGGTCGCGCTGCTCGGCGAGCTCGAGCAGCTCGTCGAGGTCGCGCTGCAGGTGCGACAGGCGCGCGGCCATGATCGCCACGTAGATCAGGATCAGGGCGAGGAAGACCAGGTAGGCGCCGGCGACGTACTTGCCGGCCTCGTCGAGCGGCAGCGCGGGCATCAGACGATCGGCGCCGCGCTGCGTCCCGGGAGCACGTCCTCGCCGGCCAGCCGCCGCCGCAGCGTGCGCACCCGGCCACGGGCGAGCTTGGCCGCCATCTCGTAGCGCCACAACGTGAAGTACAGGAGCGCCATCCCGACCAGCGCGACCCAGAAGGTCAGCTGCATCTTCGGCGGCAGCCCGCCGTTGGCCGTCGCGAAGACGCGGGGGTGCGAGTAGGCCTGGGCCAGGCGGACGGCGAGGAAGTTCAGCGGCACGAACGCCCCCGCGGTGACGGCGAAGACGCTCGCGTAGCGCGCCTGGCGCTGGCGGTCCTCGATCGAGAAGCGCAGCGGCTGGTAGCACGCGTACAGCAGGAAGACGATCAGGAACGAGACGAGCGTCGGCTCGTCCCACACCCACCAGTGCCCCCACGACGCGCGCGCCCAGATCGACCCCGTGACGAGCACGCCGACGCCGAGGATCAGCGACAGGTGGATGAAGACGTAGGAGCGCAGGTCCCACTCGCTGCGGCGGGTACGCAGGTGCTGGATGGCGCACACGGCGCCGGCCACGAAGCCGCCCAGCGCGACCATCGCCATCGGCACGTGCACGTAGAAGATCTTCTGGATGAAGCCCTGGTCGGCGTCGTTGGGCGCGTAGAAGAACACGAGCGCGAAGGCGCCCGTGAGCGTCACGACGGCGGCGGATGGGAGGGCGCGGGTCAATCCTCGAGCAGCGGGTCGAAGACCGCGTAGGCGATCAGGGCGAAGACGAGATCATAGAGACCGAGCAGCAGCAGATACTTGGCCTCGGCGCCGCCGTGGCGGCCGGTGGAGAGCAGCGGCTGGCAGGCCTGCGCGGCGGCGATGACGACGGGTACGAGCAGCGGCAGCGCCAGCAGCGGGCCGATCAGGTCGCGGGCCCGCGTCTTGACCGCCAGCGCGCCGATCAGCGTGCCGATCACCGCGATGCCGAAGTCGGCCATGACGAGGACGACCAGCAGCTCGGCGCGGAGCGGCGGCTCGAGCAGCAGGAACGCGAAGGCGGGGAGCGCCACGATCTCGAGCACCACCAGATAGACGAGCATGGCGATCGCCTTGGCCACGAAGAGCGACGTGCGGTCGATCGGCGCGAG
>DASXRF010000109.1:0-14785 GCA_036506755.1 Solirubrobacteraceae bacterium
TCGTGATGCGCCCGAGGAAGGGGTCGTTCGACGTGAAGTACAGGACGTTGTCCGGCCCCTGGGCGATGTCGTTCAGGAAGCAGAACGAGCACGCCGGCCCGAACTCGGTCACCTGGCCGGCCGGCGTGATGCGGCCGATCGCCGGGGGCAGGAAGTCTGGGTTCTCGGTGAACCAGCGGTTGCCGTCGGCGCCGTTGGCGATGTACCTGGGCGCGCTGTTGGCGGTCGGAAGGCGGTACTGCTTGAGCGCCCCGATCGGCGCGGCCTGCGCGGCGCTGGTGACCACCAGGAACAGTCCGGTGACCAGCAAGGCAAGACGTGCGACGGGCATCCGAGTTCCTCCGGGTGTGGGATGCGGCCAGTCTCCGCAAACGGCCGGCGGGGCGGTATAGGCGCTTCGCGCACCTTTCTTGCACACCGCCTACAACTCCCGGATGCGGCTGCTCGAGGCATCGACGCCCGAGGACCCCTCGCTCGACGTCGCGATCTCGCACGCGCTGCTGCGCCGCGTCGCCGACCGTGAGGCGCCGGCGACGATGCGGCTGTACCGGCCTGGTCCGACGGTCGCCTTCGGACGGCTCGACGCCCTGCGCGACGGGTTCGCCGCGGCGACCCGGGCCGCGCGCGCTCAGGGCTTCGCGCCGGTCCTGCGCAGCGTCGGCGGCCACGCCGCCGCGTACACGAGCGCGGCGATCGTCTACGAGGAGATCACGCCGCAGGACCGGCTCGCGGTCGAGCTGCGCGAGCGCTTCGAGGCGATGGCCGCCGCGCTCGCCGCCGCGCTCGCCTCGCTCGGCGCCGACGCGCGCGTGGGCGAGATCCCCGGCGAGTACTGCCCCGGCGAGTTCAGCGTCAACGCGGGCGGGACGCTCAAGCTCGCGGGCATCGCGCAGCGCGTCACCTCGCGCGCCGCGCTCGTCAGCGCCGTGGTCGTCATCGCCGCCGGCGACCGGGTGCGCGCGGTGCTCCGCGACGTCAACGCGCGGCTGGGGCTCGACTGGGAGCCGCGGACCGCCGGCGCGCTCGACGACGTCGTTCCCGGCGTGGACGGCGGCGCCGTGCGCGACGGCCTGGTCGCCCAGCGAAGCCGCGCCGTCGACCTCGAGCGAGCGGAGCTCGACCCCGAGACGGTCGCGCTGGCACGCACGCTGCAGGCGCGCCACCGGCTTGCCTGAAACGCGCTAGTGGACGGGTCCACTAGACGGACGCGGCCTGGCGCACCGCGTCACGGATGGCATCAGCGGTCAGCGTCGCCGCGGTCGCACCGAGGACATTGAGCCACCAGGACGCGGCGGGTCCCGCCGGCGGGGGCGCCCCGTCGCCCGAGGCCAGGCAGAAGGCGACATCGCCGTCGAAGGGCGTGAAGGCCGGGTCGACCGCGCGTGCGATTCCCGCGCTCGCGATGCGCGCAACGATCCCGCAGCCGCGCTTGTCGAGCGCGGCGTCGGTGCAGACGCAGGCGAGCGTCGTGCTCTCGCCCGGGCGCAGCCCGAAGACCGGCGGCTGCGGCATGTCGCGCATCAGCTCCGCGCTGCGCAGCAGATCGCCGCGCTCGCCGCGCGGCCCGCCGAGCACGCCGCCGTCCTCGCCGAGCACGTCGCCCGACGCGTTGGCCACCGCGATCGCCGCGATCGTCTCGCCGCTCCCGAGCCGGGCCGCCGCGTAGCCCACCCCCGCCAGCGTGGCCCGCTCGCGGCCGAGCAGCTTCCCGACCGCGGCGCCGGCCCCGGCGCCCACGCGCCCGCGCGCGGGAACGCCACCGGCCGCCGCCTCGCACGCCGCGTAGCCTGCGTCGGGTCCGGGCCGGCGGCCGGGATTGCCCGCCGTGAGGTCGAAGACGACCGCGGTCGAGACCAGCGGGATCGCACCGAACGGCGTGGGCCGGCCGAGCCCGCGCTCCTCGAGCCAGCGGATCGCGCCGTCGGCGGCCGCGAGCCCGAACGCGCTGCCGCCGGTGAGCAGCACCGCGGTCGGTCCCTCGGCGTTGGCGAGCGGCGCGAGCCCTTCGACTTCGCGCGTCCCGGTGCCGCCGCCGCGCACCTCCACGCCGCCCCGCGTCCCGGCGGGAGCGATGACGACGGTGCACCCCGTGCCGGCATCGAGGTCGGTCCAGTGGCCGACCGCGAAGCCCTCGGGGAGCGGGAGCGGCTCGCTCAGCGCGTCGCGGGCCTGCCCTGCCGGCCGACCCACCAGCGGTACAGGCCGAGCAGGATGACGACGCCGATGATCGCGCTGAGCAGACCGCCGAGGTCGAAGACGTCCTTGTCGCCGATGCCGAGGCCCGCGGTGAATATCAACCAGCCGACCGCTGCGCCGGCGAGGCCGAGCAGGATCGTGGCGAAGAACCCGCCGGGATCCTTGCCGGGCATGAGCGCCTTGCCGATGAAGCCCGCGACGAGTCCGAGAAGAAGTGCGCCGATCATGAGCCGAGTCTACGGTCGCGGCGCATCGATGACCCCGGAGGTAAGTGCCCAACGGACCGGCGCGCGTTAGCGTGGCGATCGTGCCCGTCGTCGCCGAACGGCCCCGCATCGGAACGCTCCTGCGCGAGTGGCGCCAGCGCCGCCGGATGAGCCAGCTCGACCTGGCCGGCGAGGCGGCCGTCTCGGCCCGCCACCTGAGCTTCATCGAGACCGGGCGCTCGCGACCGAGCGCCGAGATGGTCATCCAGCTCGCCGACGTCCTCGACGTCCCGCTGCGCGACCGCAACGCGCTGCTGCTCGCCGCCGGCTACGCGCCGGCGTACGCGCAGCGCGATCTCGACGAGCCCGAGATGGGGCCGGTCCGGGAGGCGATCGACCGCGTCCTGCGCGCTCACGAGCCGTACCCGGCCGTCGTCGTCGACCGCCACTGGGGCCTCGTCGCCGGCAACGGCGCCGTCCCGCTGCTCACCGCCGGCGTGGCCGAGCACCTGCTCGAGCCCCCGGTCAACGTGCTGCGCCTCAGCCTGCACCCCGAGGGCCTGGCGCCGCGGATCGCCAACCTCGGCGAGTGGCGCGCGCACCTGCTCGATCGGGTCGGCCGCCAGGCCGTCGTCAGCGGCGACCCGGCGCTGTTCGCGCTGCACGAGGAGCTCGCCGGCTATCCGGGCGGCGAGCGCGGCCACGCCGCCGACCTCGAGGCCGGCGCGATCGCCGTGCCGCTGCGTGTGCGCGCCGGCGACGAGGAGCTCGCGTTCATCAGCACGGCGACGACGTTCGGAACCGCGACCGACGTCACGGTCTCCGAGCTGTCGATCGAGTCGTTCTTCCCCGCCGACGAGACCACCGCCCGCGCGCTGATCGCCCACGCCGATCGCGACGCCGGGCGATGAGTCCGGCGGTGACCTACGAGGACTTCGCCGAGGCGTGGCCGTCGCGGACGGGCGAGTTCGCCGACAAGTTCAACGGCATGCGCAAGTACGTCGTCTCGTCGACGCTGGAAGACCCCGAGTGGAGCAACTCGACGGTCATCACGCCCGACGCGCTCGTCGCCGAGGTGTCCAACCTGCGCGAGCAGCCGGGCGGCGACGTCCTCGTCAACGGCAGCGTCCAGCTCGTGCAGACGCTGCTGCGGCAGAACCTCGTCGACGAGTACCGGCTGATGGTCTTCCGGTCGTCCTCGGGGACGGCAAGCGCCTGTTCACGGGCGGGAACGAGTCGACGTCGCTGCGGCTCGTGGAGTCCAAGCCGGCCGGCGAGACGCGGATCCTGATCTACGCGCCGGCGAACAACGCCTAGGCCACCGCGCCGCGGTAGCACGAGGAGCGGTAGCGCACCGGCGTCACGGCGTCGCACTCCGCGCGCCGCGCGGCGCGATCGGTGCGGAAGCCGCCGAGGATCGTGCCGATGCCCTCGAAGCACCGCGCGCGCGTGCGGGCCGGGGCCGCAGCGCACAGCACCTTCGCGCGCCGCGCGCCGGCGTCATTGCTCGTGACGTCGCGCGCGGCGCCGTAGATGCAGTCGTCGCCGAGCGCTCCGGCGACGCGGCAGATCGACACGATCCGGCGCGCGCGCTGGTGCGTGAAGCCCGAGGCGTCGCGGCCCAGCGACTGGAAGCAGGTGGCGACCCAGCCGCCCTCCGCGCGCCGGCACCACGCGGCCGCCCTGCGCCAGTCGTAGCCGACCTCGGGAAGGATCCGCGAGGTCACCATCAGGTAGCAGTAGAGCTTGTCGCGGGCGCCCACGGCGTCGCACGGGTAGAGCAGGTCGTCCTTCTTGAGCCAGCGCGTGCGCACGCCGGCCATCGGCGCGGGCAGGAAGTTCTGCATGAAGACGCCGCCCGTGCACGACCGCTGGTCGTAGGCCGTCGCCAGGCGATCGCACACGCGCAGCGAGTAGGGGAGGTCGTTACCGCTGTAGATCATCAGGCCGTGCCCGAGCCCGTGGACGCACTGGTAGGTGACGAACGTGCTCGCGCCGGCGGCGAGGCCCGTGCACAGGCGTCGCGCGAGCGCCGGGACCTTGCCGCGCGGAACGCCGGCGAACGCCCGCTCGATCACGCCGTGGTAGTAGCCCGACCAGCACGTCATCGAGCCGAGGCTCAGCGCCTTGGCGGCGTCGCCGTGGAAGCGCGCGTACGCGGCGTGCCCGATCGTGTGGGCGATCTGGTGACACTCGCTCTGGATCAGCGAGTTGCCGCGCCCGGCGGCGTCGAGGCGGGCGAGCGCCTCGCGCGGTCCGTGCGCGTAGACGAGGTTTCCGAACGCCTGCCGGTAGCACGTCACGTCGCGCCGGCAGTCGGCGAGCTTGGTGCCGTCCGGCCGGAACGCCGTCGCCGACACGGGCGAGCGCCGCGTCGCCGCCGCCACGTAGGCGGCGACCGCGCGGATCGCGCCGGCGCTGAGCCGGCCGCGGAAGGCGGGCATCCCGTTGCCGCCGTCGGCGACCTGGCGGGCCACCGTGGCCGCGTCCGGCCGCAGCTGGTCGAGGTCGGGCCCGGCGGTTCCGTGCGTGCGCGCAGCGGCGAGCGTGTGGCAGCCGCCGCAGCCGGCGGAGGCGAAGGCCCTGGCGCCGCGCTCGGACGGCTCGGTCGCGCCGCCGCCGCACCCGGCGAGCGGCAGCCCGGCGACGAGCACGAGCGTCCAGCGCCGGAGCGGTCGCATGCGACTGCCTAGCTGCGGCGGCCGGCGGCGCGCAGGTAGCGGCTGCTGACCCACCACGCGCCGAGCTCCGTGCTGTCGGCCGCCGTGGCCTCGCCGAGCACCTTGGACTCGTCGACGGTCCAGACTACCCGGGGACGCCCGGCGCGCGGCTCGCAGAACATCTTGCCGGCGCGGGCGCCGCCGGTCGACCAGCGGCCGTGACCGCCGTACGGGCGGTCGGGACCGCAGTCGCTGCGCCGGCGCACGGCGGGGTCCTGGACGAGCGCGCGGGCGGCCTCGTAGAGGCGGTTCAGCGCCTCCCGATCGGCGAACAGCGTGAGCGTCAGCCGCCCGAGCGAGCGATCGCCGGCGGTGCGCGGCACGCAGGTCGCGTTCTCGACCACGGCTCCGCCCGCGGGCGCGCGCGTGACGGCGCACTGGACGTCGGGCAGGTTCTTGGCGATGACCGCGCGCAGCGCTTCGCGCGCGGCGAGCGCGCGGATGCCGCCCGGCGCCGCCGCCCGCGCTGGTCCCGGGCTCTGGTCGTTGCCGCCCCCGGTCGTGCGGGACAGCGCATAGCCGCCGACCGCCGCGGCGACCGCCAGGCCGGCGAGCGCCGCGATGCGCAGCCGGCGCCGGCCGTCCGCGCGCGGCGCGGCGGGCGCCGCGCCGTTCTCGGTTCGCGGGACCGCAGGGGCGGCGGGTGGCGGTGCGGGAGCGGGTGCCGGCGCGCGCGGCGCGGGCGGCTGGGTCAGGCTCGGCGCGCGCAGCGCGTCGCCGAACGCGCGCATCAGCGCCTCGCACGTCTCGTAGCGCTCGCGCGGCTCCTTGGCCATCGCCTTGAGGATCGGCGCGTCGACGCCCGCGGGAAGGTCCGCGCGCGCGGTGCTCGGCGGCTCGACGCGTGCGTGCAGATGCGACTGGAGCACGTCGCGGCGGAAGGGAACCTTCCCGGTGACCGCGTGGTAGAGGACGCACCCGAGCGAGTAGACGTCGGCCCCCGGCGTGACCGCGCGAGCGGCGATCTGCTCGGGCGACGCGTAGTCGAACCGGTCGGCGAGCGCCCCCGCGCCGTCGCCCGCCCTCGCCTGCCACGGCATGCCGAAGTCGGTCAGCCACGTGCGCTCGACGTCCCCCGCCGGCGACCACTCGACCAGGACGTTGGTCGGCTTGACGTCGCCGTGCACGAGCCCGCGCGCGTGAGCCGCGTCGAGCGCCTGCGCGACCGGGCCGAGCACCGACGAAGCCCACTCCACGCCGAGCGCCCCGCCGCGCGACAGCAGGGCCTTGAGGTCCCCGCCCGTCACGTAGCGCGTCACCACGTAGAGCGAGTCGCCCTCGACCCCGGCGTCGTGGATGGGCACGACGTTGCGGTGATCGAGCTCGGCGGCCAGGTGCACGTCGTGCAGGAAGCGGTCGCGGAACGAGGGATCGGCGCTCCACTCATCGGCGAGGACCTTGACGGCGGCGCCGGTGCCCAGACGCACGTGCCTCGCGCGGTAGACCGCCCCGAACGGACCGCCGCCGATGACCGACTCGACGCGGTAGCTGCCCAGCTGCGTTCCGAGCGCGACGCTAGGGGCCATCGCCCCTCACGGCCCGGCGGCGCTGTTGGGAACCAGGATGTGCCCCTTGCCGATGAGGTTGTGCAGCGAGGCGTGGCACGCGCTGTGCTCGGCGCCCCATCCGCCCAGCGCCCCGCCGACGCCGGGCCGCAGCTGGCCGAGCCGCCGGGCGATGTAGTCCGACGTCAGCGCGTACTCGATGCCCTCGACGGTCGGGCTGCGCGGGTGGCCCACGAGCGTGTTGAGCCCGATCATCCGCCCCTCGCCGTCGAGCACCGGCGAGCCCGCCGCGCTCGGCAGCAGGCGCGACTGGTGCGCGATGAACGGCCCCGTCGTCGGAAGCGGCGGGAACTTCTCGCGGACGTCGACCGCCGAGACCGTCCCCTGGATGCGCGTGAGCGCGGGCGTGCCCTTCGCTCCGGCCGGGACGTAGGTGAGCGTCGCCACCGGCTCGCCGATGGTCGCCGGCTCCCGGCGGGCGAGCGGCAGCGCCGCCAGGCCGGGCGGCTTGGGGAACAGCCGCAGGACGGCCAGGTCGTGGCACTGCGCCCTCGCCACCTGGCGCGCGTGCGTGAGCGTCCCGTTGCTCAGCTTGACGTTGATGTTCGGCGCGTTCTCCATGGCGTGGTTCGCCGTGAGGACGAGCGCCTGCCGCGCCTCGAAGACGACCCCGGTCACCTCGGTCGTCTTCTCCTTGTAGATGCCCTGCACGAGGACGACCGCGCGGCCGGCTGCGCCGCCGGGGCTCTTCTTCGGGGTCGCGCCCTCCTGCGAGCCCGACGCGCCGCAGCCCACGCCGACGGCGACCGCAACCGCGGCCGCGAGGCTCAGCGGGGCGATGGCGAGACTCGTGCGCATCGTTCCCTCCGGCGCTCAGAACCGCAGCCCGGCCACGATGCCGCGGTCGATGTCGGCGACCCACAGCGTGTGCGCCGCGACCACGGCGGAGCTGGGGCTCGCGGTGACGCGGACCGGCGCGCCGACGCGCCGCCCCGTGGCGGGGTCGAGGCGGGTGGCCGTCCCGTCGTCGTGGTTGACGTAGAAGACCGCGCCGTCGCCGACCGCCACGTCGGCGTCATCGGCGACGCGCCCGGCCGCAAAGCGCTTGGCGGCGCCCGTCGCCGGGTCGACCCGGATGACGCGCCCCCGCCCCGGGTTGCTCACCCAGACCGCGCTGTTCCCCGTGGCGACGCCGGAGATGCCGCCGCGCAGGCGGATCGTGTCGATCACCTTCGCGGTCCGCGGATCGAGCTTGACGAGCGTGGCCGAGCCGGCGTTGGTCACCCAGACCGCGCCGAAGCCGACCGCGACGTCCGTCGTGCCGAGGCCGACCCTGACGGTGCGCCCCATGCGGATGTGGCCCGAGCGGACGTCCACGCGTGTCACGGTGCCGCCGGTGCCGTTGAAGATCCACACCGCGCCGTAGCCGGCGGCGATGCCGTCGGCCTGGATGCCCAGCGCCTTGTGCGCCAGGCGCGCGCCGGTCTCCGGGTCGAGGGCGGCGAGCTCGCCGTCGGGCCCGACGGCCCACGTGCGGCCCTCGCCGACCGCCACGCCGAACGGCGTGTGCACCGCGTCGACGGCGCCTTGCTTGACCACGCCTCGCCGGGGGGCGATCCGCGTGAGCGTGTCGCTGCCGGAGTTGGCCGCAAAGACGCCGCCCGCCCCGGCCGCGAGGTCGATCGGCGCCCGGCCGACTGCCAGGCGTACCAGCTTGCCCGCCGGCGGCGACGAGCCGCCGCCGCCTCCGGAGCCGAGCACGAGCACGGCGGCCAGCACCGCGAGGGCGGCCGCGGCGACCGCGCCGGCGATGACGAGCGTGCGCCGGCGACGCGCGGTCGGGACTCGCGCCTGCGCGTCCGCGACGGGCGCGGTCGGCGTCAGGTCCGACACCGCCGGCGAGGGCACGGTGCCGCCGACGTCGAGCGCATCGGCCTCGCCGCCGCGGGGGCGGTCGACGGCGGTCTCGGTGGGCCGCCGGTGCAGCGAGGCCTCCGCCGCCGCCACCAGCTCGCGGCACGTCGCGAACCGCCGGCCAGGCTCCTTGGCGAGCCCGCGGGCGATGCTCGCGGCCAGGCCTTCGGGGACCCCGCCGACGACCCCGCTGACGTCCGGCGGCGCCTCGTGCAGGTGCGCCTCGCGCAGCGACGGCCCGCGGCGCGGGTGGAACGGCGGGTGCCCGGTCAGGCAGGTGTAGAGCGTCGCGGCCAGTGCGTACTGGTCGGCGGCCGGGCCCACGACGTCGCCGCGCCACTGCTCGGGCGCCGCGTACGCGGGGGTCAGGCCGGCGGGATGCCCGGCCTGGGTGAGCGTGGTGCCGGTCGCCGACTTCGCCAGCCCGAAGTCGGCGAGGTACGCGTGGTCGCCGCGCCCGCCGCCGACGAGCAGGACGTTCTCCGGCTTGACGTCGCGATGGACGACGCCGCGCCCGTGCGCCCAGTCCAGCGCCCACGCGATCTGGGCGATGATCGACAGCGCCTGCTCGGGCTCGAGCTTCTCGCGGTCGCTCAGCAGGTGGCCGAGATCGGTGTCGCACAGCGGCGTGGCCAGGTACAGCAGCCCCTCCTGCTCGCCGTAGTCCCACACCGGCAGGACGTGCGGGTGCGTGACCCGCTCGGCCGCGTAGGACTCGCGCTCGAAGCGCTGGCGGAACTCGTCGTCGTCGGCCAGCCAGCGCGCCAGGACCTTCACGGCCGCCGGGCGGTCGTACTTGAGGTCGACCGCCTCGTAGACGCGGCTCATGCCGCCCTCGGCGAGCTCCGCGTCGAGCCGGAAGCGCCCGCCGACGACGTCCTTGACGCGCAGGCCCGTGCGACGACTGGTCAGCGCCACGTCTGCCTCTTGCGCGGCCGCGTGACGCGGCGCGGAAATCCGTCCCGAGCGAGCACGTCTCTTGCCTCCATGCTGGATGCGCAGAGCCAGCCTAACGTCCGCGCGCGGGCCGCGCTCAGCATTCGCCCAGCTGCTTCTGGATGGCGCCGATGGTGGGGTCGCTGCTGCACCGGCCCTCGTCGTCGGCGGCCGGGCGCTCGCTCGCGGGCGCGGGTGCGGGCGAGGCCCGTGAGCGATCGGGCCGGCGGACCTCGCCGGCCGCCCACCCCGCGCCGAACGACAGCAGCAGCCCGAGGGCGACGCGCACCGGGACGGCGATGCTGACGCGGTAGGTCTCCCGCCCGGTGATCGTCTTGCCGTGCGACTCCAGCGAGTGCGTGACGAGCACGGTGTAGACCTCGGTGATCGCCGCCATCACGATCCGCCCGGCCAGCATCAGCGGGAAGCCGCCGAGGCTGGCCAGGGCGCCGCCCAGGATGGGCCCCAGCGCTTCGCCGGCGTCCTCCCCCGAGCTGATGTAGCCGAACAGCGTCGCGCGGCGCTTCTTGTCGAGGTCGGTCAGCTGCGCCAGGAGCGCGCCCCACGCCGGTTTGAACGCCGCCTTGCCGAGATCGTCGGTCGCGCGGCCGACGATCGCGCCCGGGAAGCTCGTGAAGAGCAGGTACACGACCGACGAGAGGATGTTCGCCACGCTGCGCACGGAGAGGACGAGCTTGCGGCTGAAGTTGTCCGACAGCCAGCCGAAGCCGGGCCCGGTGAGCGCCACCGCCGGCGAGATGGCGTAGATCACCGCCGCCTGGACGTCGCCGAGGCCGGTGTACTCGGTCAAGAAGACCGGCAGCAGTGCGTTCATCATGTAGGCCGAGCCGGCGATCATGCAGCCGAGGCTGGCGAACGACGCGACCCTCCCTTTGCTGACGCCTTCGGGCCGCGGCGGCGGCGCGGCCTCCTCGGCGGCGGAGACCGTGTGCGTGACGCCCTTCTCGCGCACGAACGCGGCGACGACGAGAAGGGGGATCAGGGAGAGCGCGAACGCGACGAAGAAGACGAACGCGAAGTCCCTGTGCGTGACCGAGAGGAGCACCCCCGACGCCACCTTGCTGCCGTTGCCGGCGACCGTCTTGGCCGTCTGGTACCAGGCGAAGGACTGCGCGACCTTCTTCTTGCCGCCGTGCTCGGCGAGGATGGCCCCGAGCGCGGGGTCGCGCATCGAGATCGACACGCCGTGCACGCCGCGCGCCGCGAAGATCTGCCACGGGACGGCGGCGAACGCGAGCAGCAGCGTGACGGCGCTGCGGAACGCGATGCTCGTGGTGAGGATGCGCTTGAGCCCGAACCTGTCGGCCAGCGCGCCCATGGCCGGCTTGAGCGCGATCGCCACGATCATGTTGAACGACGCGAGCAGGCCGACCTCGGCCAGGCTGAGCCCGAGCTTGTCGCGTGCGTAGATCGGAAGCGCGAAGGTGAGCAGCCCGAAGCTCAGCCGGGAGAAGAACCCCTCGGCGACGATCGCCAGCAGCGCGGCGCGATCGCCCTTGTCGACCTGCTCGGACACGTCCCTAGATCGGCCCGGCGACCCTGCCTTGGCCGGCGGCGACCGACGGCTCGCCCAGCGTGATCAGGCCCTGCGCGTACGCGTCGATGTAGTCGGCGATCATCGCCGCGGCGTCGGGCACGCCCTTATAGCCGGGGAAGTAGTTGACGTCGACGACGACGGGCCCGTCGGACGACTCGATCATGTCGAGCCCGTAGAGCCCGAGCCCGAACGCCGCGCCGGTGCGCAGCGCGGCGTCGCGCACCTCCGGCTCGACCGGCACCGGCCGGCCGGGGACCGAGAAGCTCGTCTCCGAGAACGGCTTGCTGACCGCGAAGACCTGGTCGCCGACCACGTAGACCTTGAGGTCCTCGCCGGGCCCGGGGATGAACTCCTGGACGAGCTGCGGGTAGTCGGCGCGCGCGTCGGCCAGCGCGTCGACGTCGTGCACGATCCTGATCCCCGCGCCGCGGTGGCCCATGTACGGCTTGACGAGCAGCGGCCGGCTCGCGACCTCGTCGGCGAGCAGCGCGGGTTCGGTCATCGCCCACGTGTCGGGCACCGGCACCCCGGCCGCGCGCAGGATCCGCGAGGCGATGAACTTGTTCTGCGTCGCGGCGCAGTTCGGGTACGGGTTGAGGATCCGCGCCCCCTGCGCCTCGAGGACGCCTGCGAGGCTCAGCGACAGCTCGGTGTGCGACTTGAGCACGTAGAGGTCGTGCTCGGGCTCGAGCCGGTCGGGACGCTGCAGGACCTCCTCGGCGATCGCGTCCTCGACCTCGTAGCCGCGCCGGCTGAGGATGTCGTAGACCTCCAGCAGAACCGGGCTCGGCACCGGCGGCACGCGCCGGACGATCATGAAGAACAGCCTCATCGCGCCGCCCCCGCGATCACGGGCTCGCCGCGCGTCACGCGCCGGGCGGCCGCCTCGATCTCGGCCGCGAGCAGCGCGGCCGCGTCGGGCACGCCCTTGAACCCCGGGAAGCCCGAGAGGTCGACCACGAAGGGCCGCCCGTCGCTGAAGACGACGTCGAAGCCGAAGATGTCGGCGCCGATCGCGGCGGCGCAGGCGCGCGCGATCGCGGTGAGCTCCTCGTCGGGCTCGAACACCTCGCCGAGCTTCTCCTCGTAGGTGCGCGCCGGCCAGATCCGCCGCACGCCGCAGACGCGCTCGCCGATGACGTACATCTTGTAGTCCAGGCCGTCGGGGGGGTGGTAGCGCTGCACGAACAGCGGCCCGGGATCGAACTCGAGCTCGTCGAAATCGCTCGGTTCCCGGATCACCTGGACGCCCACGCCGCGCGACCCGCGGAACGGCTTGACCACGATCGGCCCTCCGTCGAGGAGCGCGGGCAGCTGCTGGGGATCCTCGGTGACCCACGTCTCCGGGGTCGGGGCCCCCCCGCGCGCGAGCACCGCGCTGGTGACGATCTTGTCGCGGCACATCGCCGCGACCGGGTACGGGTTGAGGATCGCCGCGCCCGCCGCGTGCAGCGCGCCGGCGAGGCTGAGCCCCAGCGCCGAGCCCGACTTGAGCACGTAGAGGTCGTGCTCCACGTGCACGTGCGACAGGTCGTTCAGCGCGACGTCGGGGAAGAGGAAGTCCACCTCGGCGCCGCCCTCCGCCAGCCGCCGGCCGACGTCGGACCAGAGCACGTGCGGGCCGGCCGGGCCCTGCATGAGGAACGCGATCTTCGTCGTCTCGGTCACACCGTCACCGCCTGTGGACTGGCGGCGCGAGGGCCCTCGGCCTCGGCGAGGACCAGCGCGCCGATCGCCTCAGGCGCCTCGTCGACGCCCGTGTAGTTGGGGAACTCGTTGACGTCGACGATCGCGAGCCGGCCCGCGGACTCGAGGACGTCGACGCCGAACAGCCGCAGCCCGAACTCCGCGCGGCACCCGTCGGCGATGCGCCGCAGCTCGGGGGTCACCGCGACGCGGGTGACCGGGTCTGTCCGCTCGCTCAGCGGGCCCGGGCGCCGCGTCGCCCAGATCGCGTCGCCCGCGACGTAGAGCTTGAGGTCGAACCCGCCCGCGTCGACGTAGGGCTGCGCGACGTGCGGCCCGGCGTCCCAGTCGACGCCGTCGAGCTCGCCGCGCCGCGCCACGATCCGCACGCCGTGCGCGTTGTCGCCCAGGACGGGCTTGACCACGAGCGGGAAGGCCGACGCCGGCAGCGCGGCCAGGTCGCCCGGCCGGTGGGCGAGCAGCGTCGGCGGCACCGGCAGCCCGCGGTGGGCGAGGCCCAGCGCGCAGGTCACCTTGTCGCGCACGCGCTGGACGGCCTCGGCGCGGTCGAGGGCCCGCGCGCCGCGCGCCTCGGCCTCCTCGAGCAGCGCCAGCGCGTACGGGTCGCGGCTGCGCGTGACGACGACGTCGCCGGGCTCGAGCGCCCCCCACGCCGACCGCGGCGCCGGCCCGGCGAGCGGGGCGATCGAGGTCACGCGGGCGCCGTCGTCGGCGACGACGAGCGCCGGCGGATGGCCCTGCGCCCGCAGCCACTCGATCAGCGCCGACGGCATGCGCTGCTCCAGATACCGGCGATCGGTCAGGACCCACGCGGATGCCAAAGACAGGCTCCTTGCTTGACGCGACCCCGCGTCGCTCCGACTCTCTCAGCGCGTCCGGGGCGAGTCAACGCTCTCGCGCTCGCGGCGAGTTGCCCGGCGGGGTTGCCGATGGTTGAATGGCTTCGTGAGCGGGTCAGCTGCGCCGATGGATCCGGCGCCATCGTCGCCGGAAGAGCACGAGCGCCAGCGGATGGCGGAGCTCCACGGTGATCCCTACCTGCTCTATCGCACGCCCGACGGCGCGCTGCAGCTGCTCTCGCTCCCGGGCTCGTGGGAGCAGCTGAACATCGGGCGCAGCATGGCGGCCGAGATCTCGCTGCGCTGGGACCCGGAGGTCTCGACGATCCACGCCCAGCTGGAGCGAGTGGGCGACGACTGGGCGCTGGTCGACGACGGGCTGTCGCGCAACGGGTCGTTCGTCAACGGCGAGCGGCTGGCCGGCCGCCGGCGGCTCCACAACGGCGACAAGCTGCGCTTCGGGCGTACGTGGCTCAGCTTCCACGCTCCGCTCCAGGCCGTCGAGCGCACGCTGATCCGGGCCGACGACATCATCGACCTCGGGGGCTGACCCGCCACATGCCCCGCGGCGCGGACGATCGCCGCCGGATCGTCGTCATCGGTCCGGGGAAGATCGGCTGCGGTCATCTCGCGCCGCTGTTCGATGCGGCCGGCTGGGAGGTCGTGCTGGCCGCGCGCAACGCGGAGGTCGTCGACCGGATTCGCGCGGCGCGCCAGTTCACGGTGCGCGTCCCGGGCGGCGAGACCCAGCGCGTCGCCGCCGCGGCGGTGCCGCTGGGCGGCGAGGAGTTCGAGCGGGCGGTCGCGGAGGCCGACCTGGCGGCCACGGCGGTCGGCGCGCGCAACGTCGTGGCGCTCGGCGAGCCGCTCGCCCGGGCGCTGGCCGCCCGGCCGGACGACCGGTCGCTCGACGTCTGGGCCGTCGAGAACGGCGACGCGGCGCCGGCGCTCGAGGCCGCGGTCCGCGACGTCGCGGCGCGCGAGGGCCTGGCGCTGCCGCCGCTCGGCGTGGCCGGCGCGATCGCGTGGCGCGCGGTGACCAGCGGCGACTGGAAGACGGCGCCCGAGCCGGTGTTCGTCGCCGACGCGACGCGCTCGCTCGTCGTCGACGGCGGGCGCCTGCTCTGCGCGATCCCCGACATCCCCGGGATCTCGGCGAGCCGGGACTACGCCGAGGACCTGATGGCGAAGTTTCTGGGCTTCG